>JAFCCK010000071.1 GCA_017610245.1 Candidatus Iainarchaeum sp. | reverse complement strand
TGCCTGCTCCTTGCGGGGCAGGCTGCAATGGCAAAGGGAGTCCGACTGTTTACTAAAAACACAGGTCCCTGCTAGTCCGAAAGGATGCGTATAGGGGCTGACTTCTGCTCACTGCCAGTACGTGAAACTTCCGTTCAAGGAAACTAAGCGCTGGTAAAGAGCGGGCCTAACTCTGAGGCTCTCACGGTAGCGTAATACCTTGCCGGTTTATTGCCGGCTTGCACCAATGAAGTAACGAGATTCCCACTGTCCCTAATGTGGGCCTGATGAACTTGCTGCGCGGTGAATATGCCGCGAACTTCTAACGGGAAGAGAAGACCCCACGGAGGTTTACTACTGTCTGATGTTGTGGTATGGTTTTTGGAGTATAGCGTAGGTGGGAGCACCGAAGCAATTTCGCCAGGAATTGTGGAGCAACAATGTAACACCACCCTTCAAAAACCGTATTGCTTACTTGAAAGAGGACAGCATTTGATTGGTAGTTGGACTGGGGCGGTACGCCCCTGAAAAGATATCAGGGGCGCCCAAAGGTCTGCTCAGGCGGGTCAGAAATCCGCCGTAGAGTGCAAGAGCAAAAGCAGGCTTGACCATGTTTCGAACAGCAAGAAACGTGGATTCGAAAGAAGGGTCTAGCGAACGCCAGTGTGCCCTTTAATGGGGCCCTGGTCTTACAGTGAACTTACCCTGGGGGTAATTGTGTTGTCGCGGGTGAGAGTCCACATCGACCCCGCGGTTTGCTACCTCGCCGTCGTCTCAAGGCATCCTGGCCGTGCACAAGCGGCCAAGGGTGGAGGTGTTAACTCATCAAAGCCTTACGTTAGTTGGGTTGAGAACGGTGCGAGCCAGTTTGGATACTATCTGTTAGGAGTGTCGATGGTCTGAAGGGAAGGTACTGTGAGTACGAGAGGAACGCAGTGCCGTAGCCTCTAGTTTACCAGTTGTCCGACAGGGCATTGCTGGGTAGCCACGCTGCAGCGGATAAGAGCTGAAAGCATCTAAGCTCGAAGCCGCCCCTGAAAATAGACCATCATCCCTGAAACTTTCTCCTTCTGGAGAGAATGTAGGGGCGAGGGCTCCGCTACAATAGCGGTTTGATAGGTTGGGCGTGTAAGCAAAAAGCTTCGGCGATTTGTTCAGCGCACCAATACTAAGAGCCCGAGGGTTCTCTTGATAATACTGCAATAGCTTGGCTTGCTGCAATGGCTTCCAGTGCACCTTAACTTCTTTTTATGCAATAAACGCTAATTTAAATTCTTTTCTATACATAATTTTATTGTTGGGTAGTGGAAGGTCTGCTTACGTTGCTTCGGCAATGAGGAAAGTCCGGCCACCCTGGCAAAAGCCAACGAAAAAATCACCTGAAAAGGGATGCTTTCGGAACAGAAACGATATCCTTCGGGAATGAAACGGCCGAAAGCTAGTCGCTGCTTCAATGCAGTGCGGGTGCAACGCTTCGAGCGGCTAAGGCGAATGCAGGCAGCTCACAGGTTCGAGAGGGCTTGTGGGGTAACAGAAGCCGGCTTACTCTCCACTGCTCAACACTTTTAATACTTTTTCTAAGGTTAATTATTAGATTTGACTGGTGTGAGTATGTGGACAGCAAAAAAACTGGAGCAGCGCTTCCTTGATTTCTTCAAGGAGAAGAAGCATGCAATAATTCCATCTGCTTCACTTATCCCTGAGAATGACCCCACTGTTCTTTTCACTACAGCAGGAATGCACCCGCTTGTTCCCTATCTGCTTGGCCAGCCCCACCCTTTAGGGAAGAGGCTCGCAAATAACCAAAAGTCCTTGAGAACAAATGATATTGAGGAGGTGGGTGACCCCTCACACCTTACCTTTTTCTTTATGCTTGGAAACTGGAGCCTTGGAGATTATTTCAAGAAAGAGGCTATTGAGTGGAGCTTTGAATTTCTGACAAGCAAAAGGTGGCTTGGGCTGGACAAAAACAGGCTGTATATTACATGCTTTGCAGGTGACAAGGATGCTCCCAAAGATGAGGAATCTGCCAAAGTTTGGGAATCCCTGGGAATTCCAAAGGAAAGGATTTTTTTTAATCCCAAGGAAGACAACTGGTGGGGTCCAGCTGGAAAAACAGGGCCATGTGGGCCAGACACTGAAATGTTTTATGATACAGGTAAGGAGAAGTGTGGGAAAAACTGCAAGCCGGGCTGCTTCTGCGGGAAATACTTTGAGATTTGGAATGACGTGTTTATGCAGTACAATAAAACCGCTTCCGGGAAATATGAATTGCTGAAGCAGCGCAATGTTGATACTGGCATGGGTTTGGAAAGGACAACTGCAATGCTGCAGGGCAAGGAAACTGTTTTTGAGACAGAGCTCTTCAAGCCGATAATGGACAAGCTGGATGAGCTAAGTGAAAAGGATTTGGTTAAATCAAAGAGAATTATTGCTGACCACCTTAGGGCAGCGTGCTTTATTCTGGCCGAAGGGAAGGGAATTGTTCCAAGCAATGTAGAGCATGGCTATGTGCTGAGGAGGCTCATCAGGAGAAGCATTAGGCATGGAAGGCTGCTCGGCATAAAGGGAAATTTCTGCAGGAAGATTGCAGAGATAATTGTGGAGATATACGGAAAGGATTGGCCTGAATTGAAGAAAAACCACGAGCTTATTTATCTGGAACTTGAACGGGAAGAGGAAAGGTTTTCAAAGGTACTGTCGAATGGGTTGAAGATGTTTGAGAAGATTCTGAGAAAAGAGGGTAAAATCTCTGGGAAAGATGCGTTTCTTCTCTACCAGAGCTTTGGCTTTCCTTTGGAGATGACTCTGGAGCTGGCAAAGGAAAGGGGAATCACTGTTGACAAGAAGGTTTTCGAGCGCGAGTTTGAAAAGCACCAGCAACTCTCAAGAAAAGCAACGGAGGGCAAATTCAAGTCAGGATTGCAGGACTATGGTGAAAAAACAGTTAGGATGCATACTGCAACGCACCTTCTGCATGCCGCGCTTAGGAAAGTGCTGGGGGGGCATGTGCAGCAGAAAGGGAGCAACATAACGCCAGAAAGGCTGCGCTTTGATTTTTCCCATTCTGAAAAGCTCACGAAAGAGCAACTGAAGAAGCTTGAAGAATTGGTCAATGAGCAGATTAAGAAGGCAATTCCGGTTGAAAGGAAAGAGGAAAGTTTGGCGGAAGCGAAGAAAGAGGGGGCTCTTGCTTTTTTCGGGGAAAAATACAAGCCGGGGAAGGTAAGCGTTTACACTATTGGGGATTTCAGTAAAGAGGTGTGTGCTGGTCCCCACGTGAAAAATACAAAGGTGATTGGAAAATTCAAGATTTTGAAAGAGGAGAGCGTTGCTGCTGGCATTAGGAGAATCAAGGCGGTTATAGAATAAAGCCTAGGGCACTGTATCAATTAAATTAAATACCTTTTTCCTCTATTTCCACTATGCTTCTCATTTTTTTCAAGAAGCCGATTCTAAGCAAGAAAAGGAAAAAGGCGCTGGATGAGTTCAGGGGCCATGCTGTCAGGGCATTGGAAGAGCTAGCTAAAGCTGCCCCTGATGCCCTTTCAAAGGAAGTTTATTCCCACATGATTCAGAATGTGGAACACACCCCCATCTACTTCTATCCGAGGAGAAGCCTGAGGGAGAGAATTTTTGCAGCTAGGGGCAGGGTTTTTGGCTCAATTGTGAAGGGCGAGCACGTAAACCAAATTAGGATTTACCAGAAAGGGAAACAGGTGTTTGTGGTGAAAAGCGATTTCATTAATTTGCCTGCAGAACATATCTTTGAGGGCGACAGGCTGACAATGGATGGAATTTTTACCCTAGCGCACGAGTATGCGCACTTCCCCAAGCCGGCTCTGAGGGCTTTTGCCTCGCGCCATAAGATGAGCTATGAGCAGGCAGAGGAGCTGTTTGCTGATGTCCTCTCAGCAAAGTTGGCAGTGAAGATGGGTTATCCAAAGGAGCATGTGCTTGAGCATTTTTCTGGCAGGGGAATTGTTTATGGGAGAATTCCCTTTAGGACATTTATACTGAAAGCTGTTGGGAAGTGATTCCTTAAAAACAATTTACTTCTTTTAGAATTATTCAATAGGGATTGAACATGCCCAAAAATTTCAGGAAAATAGAGCAGAAATGGCAGCTCCGCTGGGCAAAGGCAAAGCTCTTCAAGGTGAACGAGAGGAGCAAGAAGATGCCCTACTACGTGCTGGAGATGTTTCCCTATCCAACAGGGAAATTGCACATGGGGCATGTTAGGAATTATGCTTTGGGGGATGCGTTCGCGCGCTTCAAGAGGATGCAGGGCTTTGAGGTATTGTATCCTATGGGCTATGATTCATTGGGATTGCCTGCTGAGAATGCTGCTATTCAGCAGAACGTCAATCCCAAGGAGTGGACAGAGCAACAGATAAGGAACATGAGAGAGCAGCAAGTGATTCTGGGAAACAGCTATGATTGGGAAAGGGAGATTGCAACTCATACGCCAGAATACTATAAGTGGAACCAGCTGTTTTTCCTGCGCTTTTTGAAGAAGGGGCTCGCATACAAGAAAAAGGCGCCTGTAAATTGGTGCCCTAAATGCAATACTGTGCTGGCAAACGAGCAAGTTGTGGATGGCTGCTGCTGGCGGCATGAGGACACGCAAGTGGAAGAGCGCGAACTGGAGCAATGGTTCTTGAAAATAACTGCTTATGCGGATGAGCTTTTGGAGGATTTGGAGAAGCTGGAGGAGTGGCCCCAGAAAGTAAAGACAATGCAACGCAACTGGATTGGAAAGAGTAGTGGAATAGAGGTGCACTTCAAAGAAAAGGATTCTGGGAAACTGCTCCCTACTTTTACAACAAGACCTGATACATTGTTTGGAGTAACCTTTTTTGCTATTGCGCCAGAGCACCCGCTTGTAATGGAATTTGTTAAGGGAACGGAATATGAGGAAGATGTGAAGCGGTTTATTGATGAAGTGAAGGGAGAAAGCCTGATTGATAGGCTGGCTGAGGGAAAGGAGAAGAGGGGCATCTTTTTGGGAAAGTATGCCGTGAATCCAGTGAATGATGAAGTTAT
>JAFCCK010000070.1 GCA_017610245.1 Candidatus Iainarchaeum sp. | reverse complement strand
TAGCGGCAGAGCAGATATCTTCAAGGGTTGAGCGTTTGATTTTGGGCATTCTTTTTCCTCTTTATGCTTTCTAAGTATTCAAGCAAACCAAAGATTATTATATTCGCCCCTAGCATTTCTAGCCCCTCTTCAAAAAAGACGCTGACATTAAATGCTAGTGGGAGCCATTCATTTCTCATGGCAATTTCAATTAATTCAAATCCAACTCCACCAGTAACGAAAACAATTAGGCCTGCTAATACAATTCTAATTACCTTTGGATGTTCTACTCTCTGTTTTCTTATAAACTTAATTCCAAAGGGGATGAGAAGAATCACTAATGGAATGTACAAGAGCAACCATGCAAACCAAGGGTTCCAAGGATTAGCTGTCAGAAAACCACTCAAGGGACTCCCAGGAAATAATGTTGTGAGTGTTCGTGTTATGGGGAAAGCGATCCTTTCATGTATCGTGAAAAATTCGTCAAACGCAATGTAAAAGGCCCCCAGCGAAAATATTGCAAAAGCCAAATTCTTTTCCTTTGAGAACATTGTGGCAAGGAGCATGCCAATAAAAATAAATTGGAAAAATGAAAACATTGTTGGAATATTCCCTTCGAGTCCAAGGTGGAATAGGTAAACCAGCCCGCTATCAAGTGAAAAAAAGAAGAGTGCAATCAGCATTGCCTCGATGAAGATCAACGAAATAAATATTCTTTTCGGGTTATTCAAACTTTTCACCATCTCTCGCGCTTATCTTAATCAGGAGGGAGGGCATTATGCAATAGTCCACTTCCATATCCGATACTGCCACTATTAAATTGCCTTCTTTATCTATTGCAATGCCTTGTAAGTCCCCATAATTATTTGTAAAGCTAACAATTTTTGTTAATTTTCCATTGCTTATTTTGAACACCGCTCTGGCGCCATTGTCTGTCACATAAATATTTCCCAGTGATCCAATGGTAATATCTTCTGGATTAATTAGACCATCTGCCCTGGAAGCAATCTTTTCAACAGTTTTCCCTATTTTAAAAATTGCCCCTTGTAAATCATCCGTCACATATATCTCATCGTCTTTTCCGATTACAATGCCCTCTGGCGATACAATGCCCTGTTCTCTTGTCGCTATCTTCTCAATCTTGTTATCCATTATTCGGAGCACCTCTCCAAGCTTTTCGTCCAATAAAATTAAAGCACCATTTCTATCAACTGCTATCCCGCCAGGATGAACAAAGCCATGCTCCTCACCCGAACTAAATATGCTAATCTCGCCGTCCTGCACTTTGTATACTGTTTTTTGCAAGGGGTCTGAAATATATATGCTTTCATCAAAAGCAGTTACACTATCAACATTTTTCAAAATTTCAAATTCAAGGGTCCTTATTTGTTGTTCTTTTAGTACGAGTACATTTCCTTTCCCCTCATTTGCTACAATTAACCCGAGCTCCTTGCTCATAAATAGGTCATCAACATGCATCAAGCCGTTTTCTGGTCCCAAAATAGTGTCGGCCGAATAATCTTTTTCGAGTATTACCCCTGGGTTTATTGTAAAGAGCGCCAAAAAATTAGCAAATAGCATTACTGCAATGAAACTGTTTAATCTTTTTTTTGAAAGCTCTACTTCCCATATTTTTTTATTATTGTAATCCTTTGATAACTTTTTTAGAGCTAAAAGAGTAAAGACGAATGCAATTGCAAACATTACTGCTCCAAATAATTCGAGCAACTCTTCCACCGAATTAAATAAGACGTGCATATTATAGAATATAAATAGGTTTTCTATTACTGTGAACCGTAGGCTGGCATATAAAGATTCAACTGTTCTCTTTGTGGCAATTGCAAGGATAAAATCAAAAGTATCAAAAAAAGTTGATGCAATTAGGATTATTCCTCCAATAAACATTGTTTTTAGTGCAGGAATATTTTCCAAATGTCCTGCCCTTTTTTGGCTATTCAAAAACCAGTATATTATCAAGGTTATGGAAAATATGCCCGTGATAGTGATAAGATCATTGAAGCCACCGCCTTGTGTTGTGCTTCCGCCCAACAATTCTGCAATCTTTTCATGCAATGCAAATATTTCGTCCAAAGCTGCAATCAGCGGGAACAAGGCCAGGATACCCCAAAGGATCTTGTGTCTTTTTTGCGCAATAAGATTTGCGAGCCCTAAAATACCGGCCACCAAAAAAGCGCCAGCAGTAACAATGCCTAGTTTGGAGCTTTCGGCATAAAAAAATTCTTTATCAAACAACAGAATAAGTGCCGCGATAAAAAAAGCCGACAGAAAAGCATAGAGAAAGATTTTTTGTTCTAATCTCAATTTTGGCAAATCGAAAGTGAACAAGACGAAAGAGGCAATAAGTGTCAGCCCAGCAAGAAAGTATATTCTCAATGACGCCTCATGGAAATAATATATATAAGGGTGTATTCCCCCGTACCTTCCCAAGAAGTACTCAGGAGCAAGAGACTCCACAAACCTAACAAGTGAAGGCCCAATAAAAAAAAGTAATGAAAATATTAGCACAACAGCTATTGCGGCCTTTCGTTGTTTTGTTAATCTCAACATAGTATTTCCTTTACAAGTGTCATGTTAACTAAATAATATTTTAAATAGCTTAATAAACGATTATGGCAAGGTTAGTGAGAAGCCGTAGTATAAAATAGTCGGCACCATCAGAAACGCCATGCAGTGGCTTCTCTTTATGCCGAATGCAATTGCAGCAAAGCCAATCATTGTTGCGGTTGCAAAGGCAATCATCCCCAAGCTATTGGATAAGGAAAATACTATTGCAACCAGCACAGCAAAAACGAATAGATTTATTTTGCCGTAATCAAACTTTCCCACTACTTTCAACAACCATTTTGAAATCGCCACTGTTGCAATTGCCCCCCATGCTATTGCAATAAGGCTCACTGCAACCAATGCAAACATGTGCTCCGGTTGCAATTCAATCAACTGCTTTATCGCTACAGCAGTCCCAGTCCTTGTTTTTCCAATCGCATACAACACAATCAGCGAAAAGAACATGTTTGCCGTATTAATTCCACCCAAAAGCACCAGGTAGCTGCTTTCCCTTATCTTTCCAACAATTGTTCTGACTGTCAATGCAGCCTGGTTTGGGCCAATGCCAGGCAGCATTGAAACAAAGCTGGCAGCAAGCACGCTCAGCAATGCGCTTTCAAAAACCACCCCGCTTTCTATTTTCTCTTCTCCACTGCCCTGCTTTTTCGCAACAGGCTTATTTTTCAGGCTGTGCAACAAGGGGGCTGCTCCAAAGAAGCCCAAAACCAGCACAATAAGCGGATTTTTTATGCTGCTTGCAGCCGACAAAGCAATGATTCCCAGCAGTGAGGACAGGGCAATTATTGCCAGTGAAAAAATCTTTTTTCCAGTTTCCCTCTCCTTCAAAACCATCAGTGCAAGCACAGCCGCAAGAATAAAAGGAATCGCCTTTGCAATCTCAGCAATGCTCTTCTGCAGGAATTTAAGGAATATGGGCGAAAGGGCAATTGCTGCAATACCGCCAACAATGCCACCCCAAACAGTGAGCAGCACTGCGTGATGTCCTTTCCCTTTCAAAAAGAAGCGATGCCCTGGGAGAACAGATAAAAGGTTGTCTTCTCCCGGAACGCCTAGCATCACGCTCGGAATAAAATCCATGAATGTGTGCACAATGCTCATGCTCACAATTAAGACAACCAATTCAAACCTCCCTGTTTGAAACAACCCTAATGCAATAACAGCGATTGTGTTTACATGGATTCCAGGCGTTAAGCCTGTCATTATCCCAAGCAGGCACCCAATCAAAACAAAGAAGAGCAGTGTTTCTACCATTGCCGAATTTCCTCTGCAACTATCTCAATTTCGTTTTTATAAAGCTGGACCTTACCAACCACAGTAACATAGCTGCCTTTCCCAGCAAGACCCCTTTCCTCCCAGGATGGGCTGAACTTTATTGCCTTTATTTTCGCCCCGTCGTTCAGCGTGAACAGGATGAAATTATCTTTCTCAAGAGCCCAGTCAACCCTGCCTGCGACAGAAACCCTCTCCCCAACAAGGGATTCATTGATTTCCCTTACACTAAGTTCCCTTGGCTCTATTGCTTCGTTTAGGAGAAAAAGCATTGTAATGCCGAAAGCTGCGCATGCAAGCGATGAAATAGCCAGATGTTTCTCCCCCAGCATAATTCCGCTTGCAGCGGAAAGGATTAAAAAGTGGAGCATTTCTTCGGCAAAAGACGGCTAGCAGCTACCTTGGCTGACAGTCACCGATACGGCAGTATATTTTGTATTTGCTGCTATCTTATCCTGTATTGTAGAGGTATCAAAACGAGGGATGCTATTTGGGCAGCTCTTTAACGTCAAATTTATTTCGGTTTCACTTTGTTCCTCAAAGTCAATTTTTTCAATTGTGTAAAGGGAATCGCTTTCCTCTATTTGCTTTAGGGCGTGGATTTTTGTCAGCTGCATGGCGAGCGTGCTGTCCTTTATGGCAAAATAGTAGCTGCTCACCCAGATTGTTGCGGTGAAAACAACCATCGTTATGAGCAGTATCTCAAAGCTTACTTGCCCTCTCGTGTTAAGGCGCATAGTTTACCACAACAGTGCCAGCTCCATCCTTTTCAACAACAACTTCCACAAAAATGTTGCCAGTGCTTGCATCAATGGTTCCAACAGCAGTGCAGTCGGGATTCGCTCCGCTTATGAGCTCTATTGAGCCACCGCATATTCCGCCTCCGCAGTCCGTGGGCTCAATGAGACCGCTCATTGTTGCGCTGAAATTTATCGCGTCGCTGGTACATCCAACAGAACTCTTCTCTGGAACAAAGAGCGAGATTGTTTTCCTGCCCTCGCCCTGACTTGCTTCGAGCTGGTTTATCGCTGCCGCGAGCTTTTGTGCTGCAAGCTTTGCTTGGGAAAGCCTTGTAACATCCTCCGTGCTTTGAGAAGCAGTTCTTATGGTTGGCTGTATTACAGCACTAATGTAGATGAGGGCAATTAGCATTATCAGAATGAATTCAATTGAAATCTGCCCTTTTTTGTTTTTCAGAAAACCACTAACCATAGCAAGTCCCCAACAACATTCAGCA
>JAFCCK010000069.1 GCA_017610245.1 Candidatus Iainarchaeum sp. | reverse complement strand
ACTAAAGCCCTGTTCGCCCCACTAATATCAACATCCAAGAGCGGGCTTGTGAGCGCATTCTCAACTGCTTCCAAGGCCCTTGCTTCTCCCTTTTCATCCCCTCTGCTCTCTCCCAGGCCAATCATTGCCGCTCCCCCTCTGCTGAGAATTGTTTTCAGGTCGGCGTAGTCAAGGTTAATCAGGCCGGGCTTTGTGACCATTTCTGTAATGCCCTTCACAGCATTTGTAAGGACTTCGTCAGCCACCTTAAAAGCGGCATTGACGGGCAAATCAGGTGCAATCTCTAAAATCTTATCATTTGGAATAACAATTACAGTATCAGCATTCTTCCTGAGATTTGCAAGGCCATGCAAAGCATTCTCCATCCTCTTTCTGCCTTCAACAGTGAAAGGCAAGGTAACGACGCCTATCGTGAGGGCTTTCATTTCCTTTGCAATCTCGGAAATTATTGGAGCGCCCCCGGTTCCTGTTCCGCCGCCCATCCCGCATGTAATAAAAATAAGGTCTGAATCCGAGAAAACCTCAGTCAACTCATCCAGCGATTCTCTCGCGGCCGCCTCGCCAATCTGCGGATCAGAGCCTGAGCCCAAGCCCCTAGTAAGCTCCCTTCCAATCAAAATCTTTTTATCAGCATTTGCCTTAAGGAGGTCTTGCGCATCGGTGTTGACAGCAAAGGTTTCAGCTCCAGTAATTCCAACCTCTGTCATTCTTGTGATAGTGTTGCCGCCTCCTCCGCCAATTCCAACAACCCTAATTTTTGCCTTGGCGGTTTCAAGCAGTTTAACAAGTTCCTCGTCCTTATCAATCGTTTTCTTTGCCTTTGACTTTTTCCCAGACGATTTTGCTCTCCTAACGGCTTTTTTAACAATGCTCTCCATTATTCAACCCCCACAACCATTGTATGTCAGAAAACCCCTGTTTTTCCAACACCTTTTCCTTTTATATTTCTTTTATACATTAATCCTAAAGAAAGGAGAAAACCCCTTTCGAAGGCATTTTTAAAGGCGTTATAAATAATGGAATCAAAGAGTTTAAAAAAGGTTTTGCGCGACATCCGCTGTCTTAAAATCCAAGGGAGCAGCGCAGTAAGAAAGGCCGTTGTCGCGGCATTGAGGGAGAGCGTGCTGGAAAGCCGCGCCCCAACAGTTGTTGCGTTCAAGAACGAGCTAAAGAGGAATGCCTTCGAGCTTGTGAAAGCCAGGCCTACAGAACCAGAAACAAGAACTGCAATAAGGATAATCCTAAAAGCTGCCTCGCTTGAAACAAACAATCTGCAGGCGCTGAAGGATGCAGTAGTAGAGGCGGCAGAGCAGTATGAGGAGAACAGAAAAAAGGCGATGAAGGCAATGGCAGAATATGGCAGCAATATTATTGAAAAGGGCGATGTTGTGTTTACGCACTGCCACTCCCATACAGTTGAGGAGATTTTTGTTAAAGCAAGAAAGAAGATAGATTACGTTATTGCGACAGAAACAAGGCCGAAATTCCAGGGGAGAATTACAGCAGAGCGCCTGAGCAAGAGGGGCATTGAAGTGGTGCACATTGTTGACGGTGCAGCATACACCTTCATGGAGGAAGCAGACAAGTTCTTTGCTGGCTGCGATGCTGTTCTGGCAGACGGGAGCATTGTAAATAAAATCGGCACAGCGCAGATTGCCTTAGCTGCCTGGCGTTACAATACACCATTCTTTGTAGCAACCTCCTCCCATTGCTTTGAGCCTGTAAGCTACTTTGGCATGCCTGAGATAATAGAGGAAAGGCCGGCAGCTGAGGTGTGGAGCAAAAAGTTGAAGGGGGTCAAAGTGAGGAACCCCGCCTTTGATATAACCAATGCAAACTACGTACGCTACATTATAACAGAGCTGGGGGTATTCTCCCCAAAAATGTTCGCCCTGGAAATGGTGAGGCAGCTAGAGCTGGGCAAGAGAAAGCAGGAGTTCATGGGTCTGCTGAAAGTGCAAATCAAGAGAGCTAGGGGGCTAGAATAGAAAAAGCGTCCGGGGGTCTTTTGATCGGAAAGGTAAAAATCCTTGCCTTGCCTGTTTTTGGGTCGATCGCTTCGATCCTGTGGAATTTGTCAAGGTCGTCAAGCGGCTGGAATTTTCCTTTCTTTCGTATTTCTATGTTTCTATCAACGAGCCTGCCGGTTTCCTCGTAGCCCAGCTTTTCAAATAATCGCTTAAACTTGGGGGGTACTTTAAATTTATGGCTGCCCTGCTGTGTTGCCCTTACATGCCTCTCTGCCTTCGAGACTGCCTTTAGCCCCAGACCCCTGCCTCGTAAGGATTCATCTAGTATCATATGGCCCAAACTAGGGGTTCTCGAGAAAATAGAATATATGTTGCCCTCTACAAAACCCTTGGGCCCTTTTTTAAGTTCAAAGACATTAATTGAGGTGCCAACGCCGGATGTCAACCTCAAAGTGATTATTGCTTTCCCTACCCTGTAAATGCCACTCAATCGGAGTTTAAAGGGTCCTAAAAATAATGGCAACTCAATCCTTTGGC
This sequence comes from Candidatus Iainarchaeum sp., assembly GCA_017610245.1. Taxonomy (GTDB): domain Archaea; phylum Iainarchaeota; class Iainarchaeia; order Iainarchaeales; genus JAFCCK01. The sequence goes on along the minus strand of JAFCCK010000069.1, from coordinate 2,619 downwards.
TTCCATCATAGAAAACCATTTTTCCTTCGCGCAGCGCCCTCTCCCTCTCGGCTTTCGAAGCAATTTTTAGCGGCTCAACCAAGGGCTTTTTCCCAGCTGCTTTCCTTGCATACTGCCTACTGATTCTGCGCTTTTCTGCTTTCCTTTTTCTGTTCACAGCAGGCTTTGTTTTCTTGGCTTTTCTTCCAGAAGGCATAATAGTATTTTAGAAGCGGAGGTTAATTAATCTTTTGATTGCCGTATTTGCCAATAGCTTTAAATATTTTTATTTACCCCATTATTAGCGGGTTTGATTGGTTTTCTCTCTTACGGACATTTTAAGCATCTCTGATTTTTCCCGCGAAGACATTGAATTTGTGCTGCAGGAAGCGGCGACAATGGAAAAAATGCCCGAAAGCAAGAAAAGCGGGCTTTTGCGCGGCATTGTTGTTGCCTCACTCTTCTTTGAGCCCTCTACCCGAACGCGACTTTCGTTTGAAACAGCCATCCAAAGCCTTGGTGGGGAGGTAATTGGGTTTGCGGATGCAAAGGTTTCTTCAACAAAAAAGGGCGAATCATTATCAGATACCATCAGGATTGCAGGGGGCTATGCTGATGTGATTGTAATGAGGCATTGGATTGAGGGAGCTGCAAGAAGGGCAGCAGAGGTAAGCAGCAAGCCTATCATTAATGGGGGCGATGGTAGCAACCAGCATCCAACGCAGACACTGCTCGACCTCTACACAATCAAGAAGCAGTTTGGGAAAATAGATGGATTGAATGTTGGAATGCTGGGAGATTTGAAGTATGGCAGGACAGTACACAGTTTGCTGTACGCGCTCGCCGATTTCAAGGGAGTAAAAGTGTTTCTCATCTCGCCAGAGAGCCTCAAGATGCCGCAGAATATTCTGGATGATGTTGAGGGCAAGGTGGAAGTTAGGGAAACCGAAAAGGTGGAGGAATTCTTGCCACAGCTAGATGTGCTGTATGCTACAAGAATTCAGAAGGAGCGGTTTGTGGATGAATTTGAGTATGAGCAAATCAAAAATGTTTATATTCTCGGCAAGGAAATATTAAAGCATACGAAAAAGGGCTTCAAGATAATGCATCCGCTGCCGAGAGTTAATGAACTAAAGCCAGAGTTGGACAGCACGGAAGCTGCTTTGTATTTCGAGCAGGCGCGTAATGGGGTTCCAGTAAGGCAGGCGCTGTTGAACATTTTGAAGGACGTGAAAAAGGAATGAATGCGGGAAGTTGGTTCCTGGAGGTAATAGGAACCCTTGTGGAAACACAGTTTCCACGAGGTCTCGCGGAATTATGGATTCCGCAAGGTCGGTGGAGGTTCCTATAATGAAAAAGGATGATATCAGGCTGATGCCGATTTCAAACGGCACTGTGTTGGACCATCTCCCAGTAGGGAGCGCCCTAAGGATTATTGAAATCCTCGGTCTGGACAAGCCGAAAAGCGCGGTAACACTGGCAATAAACACCGAAAGCAAGAGCATGGGAAAAAAGGACCTGGTTTTCATTGAGGGAAAGGAGCTAAGCAGGGAAGAGACTGACAAAATAGGGTTGATTGCTGCAGGCGCAACATTGAATGTTATAAAAGCTAGTGAAGTGAAGAAAAAGGAAACAATTGCTATGCCAGACCATGCTGATGGACTGATTAAATGCATGAACCCGAAATGCATCACAGTGATAGAAGGATTGCCAACCAGATTCTCGATAAGGAAAGACCCGCTCAGAGCAAAATGCAGGTACTGCGAAAAGGAAATGAATGAGAAAGAGATTTTCAACGCAATAAAGTGAGGCTAGAGATGCTTGAAACCGAGTTCTGCGGCTTGAAGCTGCCCAATCCAACCGTTCTCGCGGCTGGTATTTTGGGGGTGAACGCTGCGCTATTGAAAAGGGTTGCAAAGCAAGGCGCGGGGGCAGTTACGATAAAAAGCATTGGCCCAAAGGAAAAAGAGGGGCACAGAAATCCCACTGTATTGGAATGGGAACACGGACTTATTAATGCTGTGGGATTGCCTTCGGCAGGCTACCAAAACATGGAGGAGGAATTCAAGGAATTGCAGGACTGCAGCTGCCCAGTGATTGCAAGCATTTATGGTGGGAGCATCGAAGAGTTTGAGGAAGTGGCAGAAGCGGTTGTAAAATTTGAGCCTGCAATTGTCGAGATAAATATTTCCTGCCCCAATACAGAAAGAGAGGGACAGATATTTGGAGTGAATCCTGAAACAGCAGCAGAGGTTGTTGCAGCCGTAACAGAGAAGTGTGGAAAAATTCCAGTGATGCCAAAGCTTACCCCGCAAGCAAACAATATTGCTGCTGTTGCCACTGCTTGCGAGCAGGCTGGAGCAAATGCAATCTGCGCCATCAATACTGTAGGGCCTGGAATGCTGATTGATACCGAAGCAAGGAAACCATTGTTAGCGAATAAATGGGGTGGATTATCGGGAGGGGCAATAAAGCCGATTGCTCTTCGCTGTGTTTACCAAATTTATGAAGCTGTAAGTATTCCAATCCTGGGAATGGGCGGAATAATGAACGGGAAGGATGCAATTGAAATGCTGATGGCAGGCGCAACAGCTGTGGGGGTGGGCTCTGCTACCTATTACAGGGGCATTGAGGCATTTG
>JAFCCK010000068.1 GCA_017610245.1 Candidatus Iainarchaeum sp. | reverse complement strand
TACTCCTTGGAGAAAACATTTGATTTCACTGTAACATTTGAGTCAAGCAAGCTGAGCAAAAGTGTTGATGTGGTTGTGGAACTGTGGAACCCGCGCTTCAATCTGGGTTTCCCTCCAAACATACCACTATGGTTGGTACGGGCTCCAGGTGAAAGCATTGCTCGCGACAGTAATCCGCTCTATATTAGAAATACTGGAAGTGTGCCGATAACATCCTTTAGGATGGCCCTCGAGGACGAAACATACAAGAGATACCCACAGCTCAGGGTGGATTTATTACCGCGCTCATTAGACTATGCAACAATTCAGCCAGGGCAGCCGTTAACCCCAACGCGATACGTGGAGGCTGAATTTGCTGGGGAAACCGCTTTTACTGAACCTGTGAGCGGCTATGTTTCATTCCATGGGGTAGTGATGGGTAGGCAGTATGATTTCGGCAGGACAGCTGTTCCGGTAAATTATGGTGGATTCAACTGCCTGAAGCTGAGTGCTGATACGGCAATGGCCTTTGCAAGCAAGGCAACCTATGGAACCCAGTACAAGGAAGTTACTCTTACAAATGAATGCATGGAATCTGTTAGGGTTAGGACAGTTGAACCAAGGCAGGTGCAGGGCAATACCCTTTCATTGGTGCCAAGCGATGTAACATTGCAGCCAAGGCAGAGCACAAAAGTAAGGCTGCAATTGGCAATTGCAAAGGAAACTCGTTTTAGGAGTGTTAAGGTCAAGGCGATTGGACTGCTTGTTAGGACACAGCAGTTTATTGAGTCAAATCTCCTGGAGATAACGATTGATATTGGCGAGAGGGCAACAACAAAAGAGGGCAAAGCCACAGCGGAGAAAGAGATAAAGGTTTGCGGCAGCGATGAAACAAGGAAGGTAGCGTTCCCAATTCTGAGCAGCGATTGTAGCAAGGGATACTGCGATGCAAAGCAGTTGGCCCAGTATATTGCAAAGGAACTTAACAACCGCATCAAGATAGCAAAGCAAAAGATTTTCAGGGGAGAAAGCAAGGCAACTAATTTCCCTGGATGTGTAAACCAAGACTATTGCAGTTTCTCAAGTTTAGGAATGTCATTGCAGCCTGTTGCTGTTTTCATGCAGCTTGACAGCATGGCATCCAATATTTTGCAGGAGCAGGTAAAAAGCGGCAACTATGACGAATTGAAAATCTTCTCAGTAGTGAAGCAGGGTGAGAAAAAGTTTGAGGATATTGGAGAACTGGGCCTTGATTTTGGAGAGATACATTTGGGCGGGCTGTTCAAAGGATGCGGAAAATACTATATCACAATCGATGGCGCAGCACAAGTAATAAACAATGAAATACTCCCGGAGCACTTTATTGTAATGGTCAACCAGAGCCAGGAGAGAGTAGTAACGCCCGAATGCGAGAACAAGGTGCAGAATGTTCCAAACTTCATGCCCTTAGATGAGGGCTACACAAAGGGCAGCGAGGGAATCTGGCCTGGTGTGGTGTGGCCCAAAAGCTCCAAAGCGGGAGAGGAAGCAAAACTCCAGAAAGCAGCAGAGATATTTGCCGATAAGCTCTTCAAAGCAAAGGAAGCGAGGATTGTTGGTAATAAGGAGGGCAACAGCCTTAAGCTGCTCCTTGAAAATATTGGAGCGAAACTTGCCAGGGTTGAGATTGAGGGGGCAGGCAACAGCGATGAGTCCAAGCTTGTAACTGTAACAATCAATGAAGTTGAATCAGATATTGAGGAGATTGCAAAGGAGGCTGCTGACGCAGTTGTTGCGCTCAAAAGCGGCATTGTGAAGGGCTGTATTGATGGAAGCGACCCACCGCTCTACTTCCTGCTCTCTGAAAGCACTCTCATGAACAAGCTGTTTGGCGAGCTCAAGATTGCCTCAATGAGCAAGGCAATTAAAATCAATACCCAGGAACAGTGCATTGATTTCAATGTAACGAGCAAGATGAAGGACGAGCTGATTGTTCTGACAACAGACTTTGTTGGAAAGAAGAACAAAGCGGGAAACGAGAACAAGGTGGGGATAACGCAGGTTGCAATCAAAACCAAGAGGGACGATACAGCTCTGCTTACAGAGGAAGCAAAGGATAAGAAAGCCAAAAAATCTGCCGAGGTAAAGCTTTCAAGCAAGAGCGAGGATGATGAGCTCTATTATGTTGACCTCAAGCTCTGCGTTACAGGGGATGAGCTCTTTGGCATGGCATCAGAAAATATTCCAAGCATTATTGTAACTGCTACGAGCGTTCTCGGGCAAAAGGGAGAAGAAGGGGCAGAAGGGGAGAAAGAAGAGAAGATAGATGTCGGCGACAGGAAGACTGAGCCAGGACTCGAGGTAAGGATAGAGGCTTGCGGAATACACCCCTATGACGTGGTTAAGGAGATGTCAGAGGTGAAGCTTGAAGAGATTGAAAAAGCCCCAGATAAGAAAATAATTGCCTATGCAACAGTTGGGTGGAAAGGACCTCCGGAAGACAAGATTGACATCAGTGTAGTGCAGAGGGCACTGGCTGCAGAGGCAGCAATGAAAGTAGCTGAACAAAGGTATGGAAAGGGCAGAGGGGTTGCTGCGGCAACACAACCCGCTTACGTGAGAGAAATGGCCTGGAGAAGGCTTGGTGCAACATGGATTGGATACTTTATTCCTTGCTCAGTCATGGCATTGATGTTGAACTGGTGGACCTTTGAGGTAAAGGGTGGTTGGGATATTGCGTTGGTCTGCGCAGCACCATCTGCTTGGGCCACAAAGGATATCGTCAAAGACCTTGGGAGTGGCGCAAAAGCAGCAATGGAATTCGTCGAGGGCGTGGTTAAAGGGGTTCTTGAGTACATCCCATTCATTGGAAAGCCCATTAGCAAAGCATTGTTTGATGAAACCGGAAACATTGGCAGTGTCCCAACACGACAGGAATCAATGGAAAAGGCACAGGATTTCAAGGAGAACATGCTTTATCCAGCCATTACCGGCGTTGCATTCAGGGACATTACGAGGTCAATAAGCAATGCCTACGATACAATAACGCCAACCAGCGCAAAACGTGCAAGCACGGAAGCAGCTGACACTATCATTAAAGAGATGATTAAAAAGGGTTCTTTCAAGGGAATGACAGACGACCAATTGAGGTTTGTTATAGGCGGTCTATATGAGAAAGGCAAATTTGTTGGCATAGCCCGCCCAACCTATGCGGCCACAGCAATTCCAGCAGGTTCAGGTCAGGCTATGCCTGGCTTGCGACAGGCTTTGATTGACAAAATCGAGAGCAATTTGCTTACTGACAGGGGAAAGGCTAAAATAGCTGAAAAAATTGCGGGTGCCTCTCAACAGGCATTTGGCGAAGCAGGGCAAGAAATGACCGAAACGTTTGCCAGGGCAGGGATTGAGCGCAAGCTGACTAATAACCTCCAAGATGCTTGGCTTGCAAAGCAGCAACAGTATTTGGACAGCCTCATACCTTTGGATGGGACTAGTGGGGTATCGGCAGAAAAGACTATTGTCACGATGGACACTAGACATGCGACTAGTACTGCTAGCGACTTAGCAGATACTTGGTTTACAAACACCCACGACCTTATTGAAAACCAGCTAAAAACAACAGCCGACGGCCAGAAATTGCTTAGGGAGGGCTTTATGAATGATGTTGATGGAGTTCTAAGGGCACGCAAAGGCCAGATAGGTTATAGTCTCATCTCTGCAGAGGATGTAATGGTCGCGCCAGGGACGCCGGGAAGCTGGACACAATCTGGCACTGGTGCAACGATAAGGCGGAAATATACTTATAAGCTAAAAGTTGATCCAGATACTTTAACTAGGCAGGCATTGGGTGAAGTGCAAGATAGGGCTCAGCAACGCATTGTAAGAGGAGCCATTGGAAGCCAAGTGGCAGATGATTTCAGTAGAAATCTCTTCAGCGGTGCGGATGAATTGATTGACCCCGCCAAGATGAAGAATCTGCAAACAAGGAGCGGAAGGTTTAAGACAGCCATTAAGAATTTCTTCAGCAGGAAGTTCTTCAATTTGCAAAATTTGGGGACCTTGAGCTGGAATTTGCTTAAGGGAGTGGGGGTTGGAGCCGCTGAAATGTGGGCAGGCTCTGTGGGCTATAGACAATACTGGGAGTTGGTCGGGGAAAGGGTGCCTAGAGCTGAGACTGCCGAGGGCGAGGAAACCGAGTGCCTGGATTTGGACGGGGATGGAAAGTGCAATGAAGACCCGATTGATGGAATCGACAATGATGGAGATGGGTTGACCGACGAGGATTACCCCGTAATAAAGAATGAATACATATTCAAGAACCAAACCCACAGAATAACCATTACGAAGAACTCTTATGGGGATAAATTCTATAAGTTCCATAAGCTGACTACGCCTGGAGAGTTCGACAAAATGAGGGAAGCCCTTGCAAAGAAAGAAGCTGTGCTTTGGGAGAGCGAGGACTGCAGCAAATTCTACAAAGAAGGGGTTGGAAAGGTGCTTGGGAACCTCGCGCCCGTTCCCACGCGGGATGTTCAGCCACAGTACGTGATATTCTATTATGACAACATCCAGGCAATAGCTGACGCGGCAAGGGGGGAGGAAGGTGCTGGGGACGACATCCCAGAGGAGCAACTAATGGCAGTAATGATTGTGCAGCCGACAGTAGTAAATGCAGCGATGACTGGAAAGTGGTGGGAAGACCAAGGACAAGAAAAGAGCTACATTGACACGGCAGCTGGCAGGCTTAGGGACGCGCTTATAAGAAATGGCTTTAATTTTGAAAACGCTGTAAGGGAGTTCTCAACTGATACCAAGTACATTGCACTGGTTACCCAAACCAAGGACAGATGGGAAAAATTCAAGATTCTGAAGTAAGGGCAAGTGATTATTTTTGCGTAGCAAAGGCTTCAATCTTTTCACTGCCCTGGTTTCCTTTTTGCTTATTGCACTGAGCGTATTGCTCATCAATGGGATGATTCAAGGCGAAAGGTCCGCTTCAACGCGCATAAGCCAGGAGCAGAGCATGGCAGAGCTGCAGGCTGTTGCCGATATGTCGAGGGCTGATGCGATACAGGTTTTCAATTATGGGCTGAGGAAGGCAATAGAAGATTGGATGACTGACCCCCAAACAGGCGGAGTTACTCTAAACCTCCGCGATAAGGAATGGGATG
>JAFCCK010000067.1 GCA_017610245.1 Candidatus Iainarchaeum sp. | reverse complement strand
TTAGAAACGGCTTCAGCTGCTGAACGCGATGCATGAAAACCTGCAGCAATCCAAAAGACATTCTGCCCAGCTCAGCAGTTGGCTGATTTCTGTGTACACGAACATCCAAATCAACCTGTGCCATTGCCTCAAGCCCGAAAGTATTCAGCACATCAATAAGCAGCCCTGTTTCAACCCCATAGCCGATAAAGAAGGGCACCCTCTCTAAAATCTCCCTTCTGCCGGCATACTCACCGCTCAGCGGCTGGATAAAGCCAGTTAGCTCGGGAAAGAAAGCGTTGAGCATAGGCCTTGCAAAAATTTCTGTAACCCTGCCCCCTCCAGATGACTGCAGCTTTCCCTCTGTTTGAATTGGCCTCTCGTAAAATGCTTTCACATAGCCGATTTTCTTGTTTTCAAGCAGCGGCCCAACCAAGCCATAAACCCACTTGGCATGAATGTTTTTTATGTCGGCATCAACCCAACAAATAATATCGCCCTTGAGCATATGCAATGACTTCCACAAATTTTCGCCCTTGTGGAAGAACACGCCCTCTTCCTTCAGGTGCTTTTCCGCGAGGAAAACCTTTGCCCCCTGCTTCCTGGCAATCTCTTTGGTTCCGTCGCTGCTCCCGGAATCAATCACAGCGATTTCATCCACCAAGAACTGCTTCTTCATCAGGGGCATAAAGGTTGAAATAATTTTCCCAATATTTTCGGCCTCGTTCAGCGTTGGGATTCCTACAGAAATCTTCAGGCCCTGCTCCTCCTTGAGCTTCACTAGCCTCTCAATGTCCTGGAATTGGGCATGGTGGAACGTATGGGTATTAAACCATTGGAGGACGCCGAGCTTGCTTTTTTTAGGCATTGGAAACACCTAGTTTAGTTAACAAAACCCCCATTAAATTTAAGAATTGAAAGATTGGGAACGGGGAGATTTGAACTCCCGTCACCAGCTGTTCGTCTAGAAACTCCTAGGCCCCGAGCTGGGATACTCGACCAAGCTATACTACGTCCCCAGATATAACTATCAAAAACAGTCGAAAAATCAGAGTATGGGAAGGCATTCACCTTTCATGAGAATCATTATAATTGGACGATTGAATGTTTAAAAAGGTTTTGTAAGACTTTCAACATCGCGTTCTACGATGGCCTTTAATACTTCATTCTTCTCCATCCCAATATAATTCCCATTTGTCACTTTTACGTTGGTTGGTAGAAAACCGCCCATCTCAGCAAATCTTTGGAAGGATTCCTTTTTGCCGCTTGATATTCCTTGAATTCCACTGAAAACATTTTTGTCTCGGCACATATTCATATCTAGGCCAATACCATGAAAGAGTGCCTGCCATTGCGCATTTAGCGCGGGGTGAGCACAAGCAAGTTTAAGTTCATAGCCTTTTACACCATTTGATCTTTTCTTAATGGAAACGGAACCATCACAGCTCATTGCAAATCGCAAAGCTTGAATTTTTACTTCATTTCTTTCGTCAAGAAGAAAATTGAGGAATGGTTTAGTATCTTCCTTGGTTGAATAGGTCGCAGAAAAACTCAGGAGTTTTTGAATCATTGGATTTTTAGGGCTACGTTGGTAAGAGGTTATCCACATGTTCTGGTCCTTCGTTTTTCCAAACCCCGAAGGTCCTTCATTAAATGCTACAAGCACAAGTTTTTGGAAAAACGCATGCAAATTTTTGTCACTACTGGAAAACCTCAGCATATATTTTCCATCAGATTTCCGGCGACACAAACTACCATCAGTCAAAACCCCCACAGCAACAACTTTTTGCCACTCAACGGGCTTAAGTGCTTGAAAAATTGGTTCATCCACCTTGGAAAGATCCAGCTTTTCTCCTTTGGGCTGGTTATTTATTTCAATAAATTTAAGGGAGCGATCACTCACATCCACACCAGCCAAATTACACAAATCAATCAAACGATTATATGGTATGCGATATGTGCCATCCTTGTAGAAGAAAAACGAGCTTCTATTCCATCCAAGTCGTTTAGCCATCTCCCTTGAGGTCAACCCAATCTTTTGCCATAACTCTCCAACAATTCTTATTTGTTCCTCTTTTCCTACATTAAGATAGAGACGACTCATGCTAGATTCTATCTTTTTTCTTTTTAAACCACTTTGCAAAGAGAGTGGATTTCCGCTAATATTTGTAAGGAAGTGGTTTCCGGTATTCATGGAAACCACCAGTCCTTCATGTGCTTGGTTAACTCATCAAAGGAGTAACCATCCCCAAAAGGGCTTCTCTTTGAATCTGAAAATTTTGAAAAACTCAAACCGAACCACCTCCATTTAGGCTGAATTTTTTCTGGAGACGGTTCGTGCGTTGGAGGCATTAAACTTTTAGCGCAGCGACCCGAAGGGGGAAAAGTTTAAGCCGAACAGCGCACAAGTCGAAAGAAAAAATTCTCTATTGGAGGTGGTGAGGTTTTTAGAAAGTTGATTGGGGCTGGGAGGATTTGAACCCCCGTCGTATGCTCCCAAAGCATAAATCCTACCAAACTAGACTACAGCCCCATCTAGAACTACTAATAAATTTATTGAAAAAATCTTTTTAAGGCATTCCAGTGAATAAATAAAATCAGAATCAACGTACTGGAAGACATTCACCTTTCATGAGAGCTCAATTAAATTGGGCAAAGAAAGCTATTTAAAGGTATTGCGGTCACCTGAACCTCTTCAGCATAACGAGGTCGATTAGCGCATGGATTGCCCTGTGTATCAATGCGTTGATTTCAGAGAGCAGCCGCTCAAAATTCCACTTGTCTGCTTCCGCAATAAGGCTTTTGAGGTGGAATTCAAGGGCTTCAAGGGAGTAGTGCTTCCTTGCTACCTTGAAGTTCTTTTCAACCATGGCTTTTCTCTGCCTTGCGTTCCTTAGAATTGAAACTGTTTTTTTCACTGTGTCCTTTCCAAGCTCCTGGTCCATCTCAATGAAGTCAAAGCCCTTTGCCCTTATTTCCCTTAACACGGGATAGTTGTTTACGAACAGAGGCTTCTTGTAGGCGGCTGCCTCTATTACCACATTGCCAAAGCCCTCTATGTCGCTGGGGAAGCAGACCAAATCGGCATTTACATAAGCATCGTCAATGCTGTAGACTTTTTTGCCCTCGCTTTCAGTGCGATAGAGGTAGATTCTGTCGGATGCAAAGATGACATCAACTGCCAATTCGCGAGCCTTTTTCACCAAAAGCTCGAAGTATTCCTTGCCCTCAGGCCCTGCTGTTGGCCCTGTTACCATTAAAACGCATTTGTTTTTCTGCTTGAAAGTGCAGTTAATTGCGGCTGCGAGTTCAATGCTCCTTTCAATCCTTTTCCTTTCAAGGATTCTAGTGGGCTGCAAGAAAAGCAGCTGGTTTTTCCTTATGCCAAAATCCTTTCTGAAGTCCCTGTTATAGGAATCTGCCTTGGCAAGCTTTGCAAAATCGACAGCATTCTCTATTACTGTGCTGTCAACTCCTGTCCAACGGAGAAAATCCTGCTGCGCCACCCTGCTGATTGTTACATTCTTTATGCTGCTAAGCTTTGGAGGGAAGGCTTTTCCCAGTATGTCAGGAATATTGTTGTATTTTATGTAGTAGCTTCTCTCCCAGAAGAAGTCGTGATGCCTCATTATTGTTGGGATGTTCAATTCATCTATTATTTCCTTGAGGGCAATCCCTAGGGGGATGTTTGCCGGTATTGCAAGCACATTCTCAATGCTCAGAACGTTTATGCCGTTCCTTATAATAAATTCCTTCAGCTCTGGCTTGATTTTTTTTACAGTAGAGGAGATGAGGTCGCGTAGGGCTTTGCTTTCGTCCTCTCCAAGCGGGGCCTCAAATGCCATTCTCTTGATGGATTCCACCGTGGGGTGGTCTAAGGCGAGCTCTGGAATCACTTTGTATGGCAGCTTTGGCTCTGAGCAGAATTTTCCCGCTACGAGAAAAACCTTGTGGCCCAAAGCCCTGTATGCCTTGACCCACTTTTCCGCTTCGAGTGACACGCCGTCAATGCATAATAGCTGGCTATGAATCACAGCAATCCTCTTCCTAGAAGGCAAAGGCAATTTTGGCATGCAATAAGTAAGTTTAAAGTGGTTTAAATATTTTTAGGCGCGGAAAGGTGCACCTAAGTAGGACAGTGGAAACCCTTCCCAAGCAAAAAACACCGGAAATCCACTCTCTTTCCCACTGCTTATAAAGCCCCGCGCGGCAAATTATTTCAGGTGGTTTGCTATGGTTGAATTCAGGATTTGCAGGTTTGTTGAAACAGAGAGAAAGCCCAAGAGATTGCGCGGGCTTATTAGTGTTGCATGAAGCGAAGCAGCTGAGAGATAGGCGGTGGTGTTATGTTAAAAAAAGAAAAAAGAGTGGCTGAACGGCGGATCACAAAAAAAGACCTAAGCGGTATCAGCCAGAGTGGCCTAATGGACCCGGCTAATAGCCGGGTAAGCTCATCCACACTAAAATATTATCCTTTGAGATTAATAAACCTTTTAGTGGTGTGCCAGAGAGGTTTAATGGACCCGGCTTATGACCGGGTAAGCTCATCCACGGGGCTTCGGGGGTTCGAATCCCCCCGCCACCGCGGTTGTGCCAGGGGCTGAACCATTAACTGACACAACCACTTGTCAAAATTCAAAAAGGAGGTGGGGAAATGAGTGTTCCTGTAAAGAAATTCGCAGCTGGCGGCATCCAAGTGGCAGTATGGGAAAACGAGAGCAGCCAAGGGGGCAAATTCAATAGCGTTTCAATCCAGAGAAACTATAAGGACAAGAATGATGAGTGGAAATCAAGCTCCTCATTGAAAGTGAACGATATTCCAAAGGCAATTCTCGCCCTGGAAAAGGCATACGAGTATCTCGTGCTAAAGGAACAGAATGGGGAAGAGCAGGAAAAAGTGCTTGTTGCAACAGTGGAGTGAAAAACGCTAAGCAGGCGGGGGAAAAACTTTTCAATAAGTTCCACTTAATTATAGTGGATGCGATTCAAGAAACTGGCAGAATATTTTGAGAAAATTGAGGAGGTTTCCTCTAGGCTCAAAATGACTGATTTACTCGCAGAGCTTTTTGAGGAAGCGGAAAGCGATGAGATAGCAAGCATTATATATTTGTGCCAGGGGCAGCTAGCGCCTGCCTATGAGCAAATTGAGGTTGGGATGGGTGAAAAGTTTGTTGAGGAGGCAATTG
>JAFCCK010000066.1 GCA_017610245.1 Candidatus Iainarchaeum sp. | reverse complement strand
AACAACCCACCTGGATGTAGCGGAAACGACCCAGGCGATTGCAAAACACTTTGGGTTGAGCGAAAGGCTGGTGAATTATACCCATATAGAATTGCGAAACAAGCTGAATGAGTATGGCTATAAGAGAGTTCCGTTCAATGAAAGAATTCTGTTTTTGCCACACTGCTTGAGGCACAGCAAGGAGTGCAAGGCAAAGTATAATGGAGAAGGACTGCAATGTAAAAGATGTGGGAAATGCCAGATAAACGAATTAATTGGCTTGGCGCTGGTGAAAAAATACAAGCCGAAAGCGGTATTGGGATTGTGTTGCTATGATGAAGCAAACATGGCTTTTGACAAATTGCAGGGAACAGGAATTGCACCACAAGCAGTATTGCTATTATATGACGGCTGCAAGGACACAAAGGCAAACATCGCTGAAGTGAAGGAAAAGATGAGTTCGATTGATAAAGAGCTTTTGAACAAGAAGGGTTGATTAAAGAAAGGGCTGAATCAATTGAAGGAATTCCTTTTTGGAAACTACCAATTCTCTTTCTCCTTCCAACAAAACAATGCCCTTGCCTGGCAGCCCTCTCCACTGGTTGTGGAAACCCCTTCTCTCCACAGCATCAAAGTATTTATTGATGCGGGCTTTCTGCTTTTCATCAACTTTGCCCTTTGCCCTCTCAAAGCCTTCTTGCTGCAGAACAATGCAGAAAGGATACACTTCCTTTAATGGCTCTTTGCCCATTGCCATAAAAGGGAACAGCTTGCATATTGCAGGGGAAACAGTATGAATCTCGCATCTTGCCTTCTTCAAAAAAATGCATTCTCCCTTGCTATTTCTTTTCAGCGCCATTGAAGGGAGAATAAGAAAATGTAATGACACCGTTCCACAGCTCTGCTCAACAAAATCAGCGATTCTACTGGGAAGGAACTCGCTGTTGATTGTAGGGCCGTTGCCTGCCCCTTTCTTTGAGTAAAGGTGAACAATTAAAATGCATTTCTTTTCGGTGAATTCCTTCTCGCTTAATCCAAGACGCTTAGCTATTCTCTTGGCTTCTGCAGGCAGAAGAGTAATCCAGTAGCGAGAACAGCACTCGCTGCACTTTAATTTAATACAGTTCAACTTCATCAAAAGACGTTGTGTTGCATACTTTTTAAATGGTTATTAGGAAATAGTTTTTAGGCATTAATGCCCCGGTAGCTCAGTGGTTAGAGCGCCACTCTTGTAAAGTGGATGTCGAGGGTTCGAATCCCTCTCGGGGCTTTCTAGGGAAATCTGAAGCCCCGACGCGCGTTACTAGACCATTTGCATTAAAAATTTTCAGGGTGCAAGTATTCTTCTGCAACTTGGCATTTGCTATAATCAGATTCGGGCAGCAACTTGTCTATTTTTCCAGGGCAAATAAATACAGTGAGGCCAATGTTACAGATGTTAACTGTAATGTCTGCTTCTTTGCTGTAGTAATAGGTGAAGGGTAGAATCTCTGAAGGAAAGCCAGCGTGCTCTCTGTCAACGTAAACCTCTTCAAAATCAGGGAAATATTTTTTTGCTTCATTGCCAGAGCCAGCCGTATGCAAATTTGCTTCCAGTATTTCAATCCTCTCAGCCAAAGTTTTCCCTTCGACTAGCTTTTCCTCTTCTGGCGCGGTTTCTTCCTGTTGCCCGTCTTTGGAATCGGTCACACCATTTATTTCCTCAGGGCTTGCTTCATTTCCTTCTTCCGGGGCTGTTCCGTTTGTTTCTGTCAGTGGTTGCTGCTGGACACACCCCGCAAAAAGAATGAAACCTATTAGCACAAGCAATATTGTTGGCACAATAATTTTTTGCATAAACTCTATTAGTTTAAGGTAGTTTATAAAACTGCTGTTCAAAAGACATTTGTCTATAGTTTCTTGCCCGATTCTGTTGTAACTAATTATACATCTATGTTTAACGCTATACTATTGTAAATTAATTCGATTAAAGCTTTTAGGTTTAGGGCTTTTAACTCCTGGTTAATAGGCCTCTTGGGGCTATTGCGCAAAAATCTGCGCTTCTTTTCCCTGCTGGATTCTCTTCGCTTTTTCTTGGAGTGCCTTGATGTCCCTTATATAGAAATCGCTTGCCATCTTTTTTCCTGTTGCTTTCTCCCATTCTGCAATCGGCATGCCAAACTGTTGCTGAATCCTATCGCGGTACCATTCTGGAATCACATTGAAAGCACAGAATGGCACAATCGGCATTTCTTTGCTTGGGGTAGCATAATGGATGCAGCACCTTCGCACCCTCTCTATATCATAGTTGTAGAGGTCCATGAAGTGCATCATCCCAATGAAAAGGGATTTGTAGTGGAAAACGCGCAGTGCCTCATAGTCGTGCTTAACAAAAACATTGAAGAGTAGTTTGCCCAGATTAATCTCTTTCGGCATCTTCTGCTTATCAATAAAGCTGTTGAATTTCCAAAGGCTTTCCGCCCCCACTAGAATCCTGCTCTTTCCGTTTGAAAGCTGCTCTGTTTTCTCATTAAGATACTCTGTGAATGCATCCACATCCAAGAAGCGCGTGATTGGAATCATCCTGTTTCCGTCTTTGAAGATATAGGTCGCCATGCCGCAGGCAAAGTGGGTACTCAAATCATATTTTGGCTGGCCGGTCATGGCTTCAACAAACCTGCTGATGGGCATTACAGTTGGAACGGGATAAAAATCCTCTTTTGCTATTTCCCCGGCTGTCTGCTCTTCAATTCTCTGAATCACATCTGGAATAGTAATCCTGAGCTTTTCCCTCTCTTTCTTTGGGGTTCTTCCAACGAGGGAAATCGGCTGGAAATTGATTCCCCTAACAATATCAATGTTCTCAAAGCCGAAGCGCAGGATTTTTCCGACCTCATGGTCGTTCACTGCATTGATTACTGTTGGCACTAACACAATACCCAGGCCGGCTTTCCTGCAGTTTTCCAAAACAAGCGGAATTTCCCAGTGGTTCTTTGGGTTGGTCTTTGCTGTAACGCCATCAAAAGAGAGATAGATGGTATTCACACCGGCATTTCTAACATCCTTGACGAGCTGTGCATCCTGGGAGAATTTTATTCCATTGGTGTTGAGCTGTACGTGGTCTATGCCCGCTTCCTTCACTGTCCTTATTATTTCAACCAAGTCTTCCCTAAGGGTTGGCTCTCCCCCTGTGATCTGCAAGGCGTTTCCCTTTATAGGCTTCTCCTCCCTTATGCGCTTTACCATTTCCCTTATCTGCTCCAGGGAGGGCTCATACACATAGCCTGCTTTCTGGGCATAGAAAAAGCAGTACCAGCAATTCAAATCACAGCGATTGGTTGCAACGAGGTTTGTTAGTGCACTGTGCGAGCTATGTTCCTTGCACAGGCCGCAGTCGCTTGGGCAGTTAATTTTTTTCTTTTTCACATTCGGCGCGAGCTGCTTCCTGCCGTCAAGGGCAAGGCGCCTTGCCTTCTCGAATGTTTCATAATTGCCCCAGTAAAGGTCCTGGAAAGAGCCGTGCTGTTCGCACTGCTTTTTAATCCACACCTTTCCATCTTGCTCAAAAATAGTTGCGGGGAGGGTTTTCAGGCACTCGGGGCAGAGCGAGCTTGTTTCCTGCAACACTTTCATGGCAGCATCAACTTTTTATAGTTTTAAATACTTTTAAAAGTTTTTATATTATTATATACATAGGTCTAATTAAATATTTCGGTACGGGGTAATATGGCATGAAGCAGCCTAGCGCAAGGGAAATTGAGAAGAGGATCTTGGAAACATTTGCAAATGTCGCTTCGAGCATTGGGTACAGCGATTTGCATGGGAAAATTATTGCTGTGTTGCTGGTAGAAGGGAAGCCTGTTTCCCTGCAGAACTTGAGCAGGAAGGTGGGCTATAGCAGCGGCATGATTTCCCTGTCACTTGATTTCCTGGAGCTTCTGGGTGTGATAAAGAAGATTAAAAAGAGCGGCGACAGAAAGCTCTACGTGCAGTTTCAGGGTGATTTGCTTGGCTGCTTGAGGAAGGCAATTATGCTCAAGGTGGAGAAGAGCGTTGCAGAGAGCTTAATCGAATTCGAGCTGAGCAGAAAAAAATTGGACAGGGTTAAGGATGGGGAGAAGAAAAAGGTACTTAGGACTTTAAATGTTTTGGAGAAAGAAATCAACAGGCTCAATAGCTACATGAAAATGCTCTCGAAGGTTGAGTTGCCGTAGAAGGTGAACCTAATGGAAAAAATCATCCAGTTTATTGCAAACTATGACGAATGGCAGGCTATTAAAAAGCTAAGGGTGGATGAGAAAACCGATCCCAAAATGGTGATGGAGTTTCTTGCTTCTCTTGGGACAAGCTTTGATGCAAAGATTGAGGAGAATTTGCGGAAGATTGTTGATTTGGGGAAGATGGATGCTGCGCTGGATGAAATCCAGTATGGGAAATCTGAGGAAGAGATAGCAAATGCCCTGCGAACAGTGAATAGTAGGGGCGTTTCTGCTGCGATAAAGGAAATTGTGCAAAAGCCTGAGCTGCAGAAAAATGAGCAGCGCGAACTGGAACAGTTTTGCAGGGTTTACGCTTTCAAGAAGGCCCTAAAAAACTGTGGCTTGAGCATTGATTATAGCTCTGTTGAGATTCCGGGGATGAAAAGGCTACAGAAAAGGAAGGTTTAAATAAGAGGAAGGGCTCTTCTTCTTTTCAAATGCTTGACTTATTGCAGCCGGTATGGGCAATTGATTTTTGGTTCACGCAGCTTATCCAGTCAATGGAAAGCTCACTACTCGCCCAGATAATGCTCGCCTTGACCTTTCTCGGGCACCCGCTCTTCTGGATGCTTGTGGTTAGTGCGGTTTACTGGCATGGGAAAGAAAAAGAGGCCTTTTACCTGGCCGCGATTACACTGTTCTCTTCTGGTATAGTGGGGACACTAAAACCTATTTTTGCAAGGCCGAGGCCAAGCTTTGTAACATTTAATTGGATAGTGGGTGATTTCTACAGTCCCCTTTCCTTCCCCTCAGGGCACAGCACGCTGATTGCTGCATACTGGGTCTTTTTCTCCAAATACCTCAAAAAAGCGCAAGCAGCATTGCTTTTTGTTTTTGTCCTGCTCGTTGCTTTCTCACGAATCTATCTTGGCGTTCACTTTTTATCGGATGTCATAGTTGGAATAGTTATAGGAATACTGATTGGAAAAGCAGTGCTATACCTAAAAGATAAAGCTGATTACCACCACCTAAAGCCAACAAAGGCAGTCGATAGCCTTGTGATAATAGCAATGCTTGCAGCTGCAATCATTGCATTGATGTTCTTAGAGCATATTCCGCTTGCTGCTTCCTTCATCGGCTTTTTTGCTGGGTTTTTTCTGTGCAAGGAAATCGGCTTTGACGCGCCAGTCCTGGGGGGCAAACGATTAATTGAAAAAGAGCTAATTGGCTTCGTGGCGGTTGGGCTTATCTTTCTTACAATACCCCACTTTGCCAGCTTGCAATTGCCATTTGGATTAGGGCAGCAGGGGCAAACCAGGAC
>JAFCCK010000065.1 GCA_017610245.1 Candidatus Iainarchaeum sp. | reverse complement strand
CCCCTCCAGGAGAAGTATTGCGGCCGCAGACACTCTCCCAGACAAGCGTCGATTCTGTTCTGCTGCTTGAAGCTGTTTCAGATATAGCAGAATGCGGCAGCAACTACTGCTTTGATGCAACAGTATCAGCAGTAATAAAGGGGGATTTCACTGCAGGGAAAACAATCAGGGTAGAAACCGACTGCCCTGCAGCAGTATTTGGCGAAATTGAGATAAGGGGCAAGAAGCAGGCTGGCGGGATTTTTGCATACTGCTCCAATGTTTCGCTCCTAGTGCCAGATGATTTGGAGGAGATTCAATGAGAAAGGCAATTGTTTTCATGTTCGCGCTTTTCCTTTCCCTCGGTGTTTCTGCAGCGTGCACCTCTGACAGATGCAGTCCTACTGAGGAACAGTGCGCCTGCCTATCAGAATTCAAGACGTCCAATACAAGTGGCGGCCCAGAAACGACTAACTTCAATGCAGGGGAAATAATCTACATCGACTTTACTGTGGAAAACATCGGGACAATGAAGCTTGAGAATATGAAATTCTTCTACATCATTTCAAACAACTGGGCACATGCGGATGGGGCATATTCAACAATGATGGTGTCAGGGGTTGACATTGACCCAGGGGATTCAGTTTCCTATACAAATGCACAGGTTCCTTTGAGGAGCCATATCCCACCAGGGGATTATACCCTACGCCTCTATGTTTCAACCGAATCAAACCAATACCTCCAGATACCGACTAAAACAATAACCGTGGCTAATACCGGGCCATGGGTCGGGACTGTCTTGAGTTCCAAGGTCAGAAAGAGCGGCGAAACAACTTGGGTTAATATTGCAAACATTTCCGTGGGAGACAGCTTCGATTATAAAGTCACTATAGAAAACCCAAACACCATATCTCAGATTGAGGCAAACCTTATTGTGCGTACTTCGATTATTGAATCCTGCGATACTGCAGACCCCGTTTTCGGCGTCCCTAGCGGAACTAATGCAGACATTACTATTCCAGCAGGTAGCACAGTAGAATATTTCTTATCTGGTTGCGAGCTGAAGCCAGCATATGAGACCGGAAGGCAGTCGCTAAGCACTTACACCCACACCGTTGACGGCTACCGCTTGCGGGAATTCTGGCCAAAAGTTATTATTGACGTCCCAAACGTTTCCTACTATAACATCTGGGCCGACAAGGATTATCTGGCGCAGGGCGAAACAACCACCATTAGTGCGGAGTTTGCCATAACCAATGCTGACCTGCCGCCAGACTCCAAAATTGTTTTTTCTATTATAGATAATGCCAATGGGATTCCAATTGCCGACAGGGAAAATATTTTCACAGCCGGCCTTGCAACGGGCAGCCACGTGGAATCAGTTGCAGTGAACGATTACAGCAACCCAACACTTTCAAATGACTTTACTGTGACTGTTTCAGTCCGCTATCCTGATGACAGTGAGGTAACCAAAATATGGGGCACCCAAACAAAGAGGTTTTCCGCCCCCTCGCCGCATGAAACAATAGACTTGGATTCATACCCTGGGGGCCCAGAAACAGTCAGTTTTACTTTTTCCACAGGGCAAAAAACAATACTACTCACAGGAAGCAGTAACTCTGTCACAGGCATAAGTGTTAGTGGAGTTTCGCAGTATGTAATGCAGCCAGTCTCCGGAGGGGTAGAGCTATACGTGTGGCCATTGAGCGGCAGCGATACTGTAGTCAGCTTTACTGTTGTGGCAGCGTCAGCCTCTGCCCCTAGTTTGGGCTTCATCGATTCCCTAATCGTGCTGGCTCTCTGCTCTCTTGCGCTGTTCTTTTTCCTCAGAAAAAGCCTTAAGTGATTCTAGCAGTGCGGGCTTTCCAATAACCCACTTCACGCATATCAGGAACATTGCAACAATCAGCAGCAGCAAATCAACCTTCACCACAAAAAGGTGGAAGAAGTTGAAGCCATCGATTCCCCAAAATGCCGCTGCAAAGAAAACAACTATTACCCTCAGCAAATTCGCAACAAACAGAACTGGGATTCCAATCAAGAGAGATTTGGCAATTTTCTTCCGCCCTATCCTGGGCAGTGCCAGTATCATTGAAGCAAATCCCGCCATTGGAAACCAGCCAAGGCACAATTCATCTATTGAAACAGCGAAACTGCTGTACTCTCCCGCTAACACAAGGTTTCCAATAATATTTCCGTTGAGTGTAATGAAAGGATAGAATATGTGCATCACTTGGTAGATAATGTTTGCCTCAAAGACCATAAGGGGATAAAATCCATTGAAGAATGAAATAAGGACGTAAAGGAAATAGAATCCCAGATAGAGTGCAAGCATCCTTATGCCGTATGCAATGAACCATTTGCCGATAGACCTCAAATGAAAAACCGGATTAATTGGAGCAGAACTGGTATATAATTATTTTTTATACTTCATAAACTGCGCAAGCAGGGCTTCAAGCTGAATGCGTTCATTTGCCCCTTCCACGAGTCTGAAATTATATTCCCCTATAACATCCATCAGTGCAATCTTTGTCTTACTATCTATTTCCTTCTCGTCCGCAGCGATTACTTCCCTATAAATCTGCAGCATCACGTCCTCCCCAGACATGCCATGCTCATACATCAGATAATCCAGCTTATCGCGAGCTTCAAGGAATTTTCCCTCCAATGCCAATGAAATCATTTCTTTTATTTCCTGTGGCTTGGCCCTGCTGCTCACACTGAAAACTGTTTCTTCCCCGACAGCTTTGCCAATAGAGGAAGCAGCCTGCAGCACGTTTACAGCCTTTCTCATATCCCCCATTGAAACATAAATGATTGCATCCAGTGCCTTCTTGTCAACCTTCACCTTCTCTTTCTCAGCAATTTCCCGCAGCCTTTCCTCCATGTCCTTGCTTGACAAGGGCCTATAGCGGAAGACAACACACCTGCTTTGAATCGGCTCGATGATTCTGCTGCTGTAGTTGCAGCTCAGGATAAAGCGGCATGTTTTCGTATACTTTTCCATAGTCCTCCTTAATGCCTGCTGTGCATCGCTTGTGAGAGCGTCACTCTCATCCAAAAAAATTATCTTGAAATCTGCATTAAATGCTAGAGTTCTTGCAAAATCCTTTATGGTTTTCCTTACAACATCAATCCCTCTCTCATCAGACGCATTCAACTCTAAAAAATTCCTTTCAAACTCTTTCCCAAACAGCTCTTTTGCAAGGGCAACGGCAGCAGAAGTTTTTCCCACTCCAGCAGGCCCTGAAAAAAGCATATTTGGGGTGTTCCTGCTGCTCACATAGCTCTGCAGCCTTGCAACTATATCCTTCTGCCCAATCATTTCGCGCAACGCTTCCGGCCTATATTTTTCAACCCAGGGAAGCTCTATCGCCAATTACCCCACCAAAAACAAAGTTTATGCAATTGGGTAAGAAAACCGTTATAAAGATAATAGTGTATTATTCCTACTGCAATGCCTGAGCAGTCTGAACAACAAGGGAACAGTTCTTTGGATGCAAACAAGTATGTAATTGCAGCCTTTCTTTTTTTCTTAAGTTGGGGAGTTCTTTTTGCTTTGGGTTCTGCAAACCAAGCGCTTTCGCAAGCCTTTTCAGGCACTCCAATATTAAACATTTTTTTGCCCATCCCCCAATTCCATAGCCCGATGTATTTGCTTATGCCTGTTGTCGGGTTCTTTTTCATGTTTTTCCTAGTTGACTGGGTTAACCGCTTTTTCAAGAGCAGGCATGGTTTTTCCCCGTTGCTGCCCCTGCTATTCTTTGCCCTTGCATTTATTGCTTTCTATATCGCACTATTCTGGTACATTGGTAATTATACGCTGCTTGCAGGCAGAACACTTACACTGGATGAGGCAAGCAGAATGTTTGTGGGCAGGTTCAAAGCTTCTGCCTACTACCTCTTCGTTCTCTCAGGGTTGCTTGGGTGGGTTTCAAGGTTTGCTTTGGAAAAAATAAAGCTCTAAAAACCCTTCCCAAGCAAATTTTTTCATGCGTAGTAAAACATTTTACTTGGAGAGCTATGGCTGCAGCATGAACACCTCTAATAGTGAGCATATTGTGGGGTTTCTTGAATCAAGGGGCCTCAGGCAGATTCCCTCTCCAGAAAAGGCCTCTTTCCTGCTGCTGAACAGCTGTGCAGTGAAAACTCCGACAGAACATAGAATGCTCAGGCGCATTGAAGCATTACACAGTATTGCAGAAAGAAGCCCTGCAAAACTTATTGTTTGCGGTTGCCTTCCAAAAATAAATCCAAACGCAATCAAAGCAATTTCAAACAAAATAATTCAGACGGGCCCTTCTTTGGGGGAAGTTGCCTCTGCGCTCAACCTTGCCCCCCCAAAAACCCCCGCCACTTTTTGGGAAAAACCATTCAATGAATTTGTTTCAATCATTCCAATAGCGCAGGGTTGTTTGGGAGATTGCTCATACTGTGCAGTAAAGGCTGCCAGGGGCGAGTTACGCAGCTACAGTGCCCACACAATCAAAGATAAATTCAAGCGAGCCATAAGGCACGGTAGGGAAGTATGGCTCACCGCCCAAGACACTGGCTGCTACGGCCTTGACATTGGAACATCTCTCCCCAAGCTCCTGAAAGAGCTTCTGTGCTCAAGAGGAAAGTTCAGGGTGCGCATTGGAATGATGAACCCCCAACACCTTGAATCATTCTATGACGACTACCTTTCACTTTTCGAGGACGAAAGGTTATACCGCTTCTTCCATATTCCAATTCAGAGCGGTTCTGACCGCGTTTTGAAAGCGATGAACAGGCCTTACAGCAGCAGAACAGTAATACAATTATGTAGAAGATTAAGAAGGAAAATGCCGCTTGCATCAATTGCAACAGATGTGATTGTGGGCTTCCCAAAGGAAACAGAGAAGGATTTCAGAAAGACGGTTGAAATGATTCGCAGCGTATGCCCCGATATTCTAAACATTTCCCGTTTTGGCGCTCGCCCCAACACAGCTGCTGAATCAATGGAAGGGCAATTGCATGGAAGGATTAAGAAGGCGAGGAGCAGAAAGCTCTCTTCCATGCAGAGTGAGATTTCCCTCAAAAGAAACCGCCTTTTCCTCGGTATGCAGCAGGAAATCCTCATAAGCGAGGCAGGCTCCAAAGGCGACTTTGTTGGAAGAAACAACAGCTACAAGCCTGTTGTGATTGAAAAGGATTTGAGGGGCAAATTTGCGACTGTTTCAGTTGAAAGGGCCTTTCCAACCTATCTAAGGGGAAAA
>JAFCCK010000064.1 GCA_017610245.1 Candidatus Iainarchaeum sp. | reverse complement strand
CACCAACTGCTTTTAATATATTAATAGATATTTATTTAAATGAAGAAATTAATACTTATTGTTTGTGGTTAAGATGCCAGAGATTGACCTCTGGGGAAGTGAAGTGATAAAGGACTACGAACACGTTTTCAAGGAATTTGGCTTAAGCCCATTTCCTGATAAGTGGAAAACGCGCCTGAAGCACCGTTTTTTCTCCAGGGGCATTATCGTTGCGCACCGCGACTTCCAAAAAGTCTTGAAATGCATTGAATCAAGGAAACCATTCATTAATATAACAGGAATTGCCTCCAGCGGTCCATTCCACCTTGGTCACAAGGTTGACATTGATTTGTTCCGCTTCTTCAAAGAGGCAAGAGCAAGGAACTACCTCTGCATCTGTGATTTGGATGGATATCTCAGCAGGCCCGACAAAAAGATGCCAGACATGAAAAAGGCAAAGGAGTTTGCAATAGTGAATGCTGCCGATGCCCTGGCATTGGGCATCGCCCCCCAGGACATAAAAGTGCAGAGCAGGAGGGAAACACGCTATTATGAATTCACCCTTGAATTGAGCAAGAAAATAACCAAAAACATGTTCCAGGCAATTTACGGACACATTGATTTGGGGAAAGTTGCAGCGAATTTGCTGCAATACTCTGATATATTGCACGGTCAGTTGGAGGAATTCGAGGGAAAGATGCCAAGCATTACTGGCATTGGCATTGACCAAGACCCACATGCGCGCCTGACAAGAGATTTGGCAAAGCGCTTGCCCTACTCTTCGGAAGTGCCCTCCTTCATTTACTTCAGGCACCAGAGCGGTTTGAAAGAGAACACGAAAATGTCCGCTTCAATGCCCGATACGGCAATTTTCCTCAAGGATTCAAAGCAGGAAGTGGAGAGAAAGATTGCAAACGCTTTTACAGGTGGTAGGAATACAGCTGAGGAGCAGAGGAAACTGGGTGGAAGGCCAGAAGTGTGCAAAGTGCACGAGCTACTCCTGTTCCATTTGGAGGATGAGAAGGAACTGCAGCGCATTTGGAGAGAGTGCAAGCAGGGGAAATGGCTTTGCAGGGAATGCAAGCAGTATACCGCAAAATTCCTCAATGGTTTCCTTAAAAAGCACCAGAAGAGGGCAGCGGAGAAAATCCCGATTGCCAAAAAGCTTGTTCTGGAAAAGAGCTAGCCTGGAATGTAAACAGTTTCTACTTCCGCGCCAGTCTTTTCGCGCAGCTCTTTCACCAACTTTTTGAAGAACTGGTTATCCTGCTGCACTAAAAAGATTTTGTCAATGTTCTGCAGTTGCGCGAAGTGCAATATCTTTGTCTCAGTGTCACCCCACTCAATAATGTCCTTGCCTTCTTTTCCATGCTCCTTTGCAATCTGCTTTATTTCCTGCATCAAGCTGTTTCCCTGGCCTATTTCTGAGGCAGCAAAGCCAAACTGCCCGCCAATTGCCTCTGTGTCAACAACAAGCAGCAGAAACAGTTCATCGCCATTTGCGCAAGCTCTTGCGATAAATCCCTCATCATTCTCCCTCTTCGAAATCAGCGGAATCAATACCTTTACCGCTTTTTTCTTCTCAGGAGATGTACTGGTAGCTTTCTTTCGTTTTTTCAATTATCTCGCCCTCTTCTTTTAGGAATTCCGCTACTATCCTGCAGAGGATTTTTGAAACCCCCATTTTTTTGCATAATTCCCCCAAATTAATTTTTTCGTCTGCCTTTATAATTTTCAGCATCTGCTCCCTGTATTTTTGGTAAAGCCCATCCTCAATTATGTAGAAGAAATCATCGAACGTTTTCGTGCCTTTTATCTTTCCCTCCTTGATCTGTTCCTTCAATTCCTCTGAAATCTTTTTTGCCCTCTGCTCATTCTTTATTACCATAATGCCGTCCTTTTCAAGGCTGTATTCCTCAATCGGCTTCTCCCCCCCATTGTCCTGCTCTGATTCCTTCTTTTTCCCAGCGGCCAGCTTGTAAACCGCTTTTTTGTACTTGTCGCTCAGCTTAAAAGCAATAATCTTTCCCTCGTCGAGCATCCTCTTGAATGCAGCGAGCTCCTCTTTCCCAAGGGATTTCTCGAATTTTCCCTCAACCCTCTCACTCAGGCTCTTCTCCTTCAGCATTCCAATGATTTTCTGTTCCAGCTCAGCACTCTTTTGGATTTCTTCTCCCTTGCCGCTCTCAGCAATCAGCCAGGTGCCATCCCCTTGCCTTGTGATGTTATAGCGCTTATCTTTCTCCAGCCCTGATTCGGCCGATTCTTTCCTTGAAAGAACAAGAAAAATCTCGTTGCCACGCTTTCTTGCAAAAGCCATTCCCACCGGATATAAATAGCCTCAAAGCATTAAAAAGCTTAATTAAAAATCGGATTTAGCACTAAGTGCAAATAAAAATAAAAGAAAGGGCAGGTGTTTTCACCTGCAAACTTCAAGTATTGCGTAGCCCTTGGAAGTGGTTGATTCAATGCCTATGCTCTCAACATACACCTTGGTTTCTAGAGCGTAGTCTCCCATGCCATCAATAAAGTTCTCGTTTAGCCATACTCCTGCCGCAAGCGTCTGCCTGTCGATTTCAGCTCCATCTGAAGCAAGCAACAAGAACCTTGCGTTATAGGCGCTGGCCGGTACGTCAGCTTGAGTGACGGCATCAACCATTACTGAAACTTCTTCTCCTGCAAAGTTCCCTGTGCCATCAAGGTCTACTAGTTCCTGTCCTTCGTAATATATTGCTTCCTCACAGACAGTGCCTCCGCAGTCCTGCGGGCAGCTAGCTGATGTTTCCCCTTCTTCGCATATTCCATTGCCGCAAACCGGCGGTGTAACACAGCCGCTCAGCACAACCAATGCTGCTGAAATCAACGCAATAATCGCAATCCCTTTCAAAGAGTTTCACCTCCAGAACATTGCTTTAAACTGATATTATGGCTGCTAAACTACTATTTAATTGTTGGCTAGTAATTAGTGCACGCCCCTGTACTTGAATTCTTCCATTGCCTCTTCAATGAGCTTCTCTTCTTTGGCTTTCATTGCCCGCCGTTCCTCAGAGGGCTCTTCTTCCACTACCCTTTCTCCAATCATCTTCTTAACCTCAATCAGCCTCTGCCTGATGGAATCCCGAATAAAATCGCTCCTGCTGCTGTAGAGCCCATACTTCTTAATCAGCATATCGATTTCCTTCACAAGCTTGGGCTCAATAACCAGTGAATAACACTTCATATATAATATGTTATATAATGTATTATATAAAAAGCTTTCTATTTGCCCAAAACACCAAAAAAGCCGAATAGCAAAGCTTTTATTATCTTTGTATTACATTGTATTACATGGGTGTTACTACTCTGCGCTTGGGAAGCAAGCTTGAGAAGCTTGTTCAGCGGGATTTGAAGGAATTCAATTACTCCACGAAAACTGAATATATCAGGCAGGCCGTAAGGGAGCTTCATGATAGGCTCACTACTGAGCTTGCTATTGCAGAGCTTGCGAAAGCCAAGGGCTTTGCCAAGAGGGCCGGCTATAAAGAGCCAACTCCTGAAGAATATGAGCGCAATAGGGAGGAGGCTGCCCATGAATTGTTTAGGGAACTCAAATCTCGTCGGGCAAATAAACGCTAGCAATTTTCGAAAGGTTTTCAAAGTGGAAGTTTCTTGATACAATTACTGCTTTGTTGTCCCTAGCGATTATTGCATGCATTGCATCTGCCCATGGCACCTTCTCTTTGGTTGAAATTCTTTTGGCTTCATGCATCTGTTTCAGCGTAGACTTTACTTTTATTAACTGGTCTTTCCTCGAAATAATACCAAAACACCTTTTTTCTATTTCAGATGGACTAATTTCTTTTTCTAGCTCCTTCAGAACCAAATCAGAATAAAGTATTTGCCACTTGTTCCTCATGCATTTCTTGAAAAAAGTGAATGCTAATTCCCCTAGCGGTCTTAAGCCATCTTTTCTTTCGAAAGCAAGATCTAACCAGATATTAGTGTCAACGTAAAACCGTTTCATAGAAACGTTTGAAAATTAGGGGCTTAAAAAGCCTTCTTGCTTTTCGTCAAATGCCTTAAAGCTTTCTAATATAATCGTACACAGCCAGCGCCGCCTTCGCCCCATCACCAGCAGCCCACACTGTTTGCGCCAATGCCCCAGAGCCCAAATCCCCTGCAACAAATACACCCTTCACGCTTGTTTCATTCTTCCCGTTTATTTTCACAAACCCCTTCTCATCCAGCTCGCAGCCCAGCTTTTTCGCCAGCTCGTTCCTTGGAGAAAGCCCAACATAGATAAATACCCCGTCAACAGCAATCTCCTTCCCTTTCCCTGTTGCCCTGTCCTTCACAACCAGCGATTTAACTCTTTTCTCCCCTTTTATTTCAGTGAGTTCACTGTTGTAGAGTGCTTCAATCCCGGACTTTTCAAGCTGCGGCAAATATATTTCATCGCAATTCGGCTGGGGCAGAAACTCCACCAAATAGGTTTTCTTGCACATTTCGTTCAAATACAGAGCATTCGTAACACCACTGTTCCCAGCACCAATAACAGCAACCTTCTTTCCCTTGTAGAAAGGCCCATCGCAGTTCGCGCAATATGATACGCCCTTTCCATACAGCTCCTTTTCCCTTGGGATTCCAAGCCTCTTATTCTCAGTGCCAGTTGCAATCAGCACTGCTTTCGCCTGCACCTTTTCCTTGCTGTCCAGCAGCAGCTCAAATTTCCCTGCTATCTTCTTAATTTCCGCAACCCCATTTGCTTCTTCCGCTTCCAAGCCAAATTCCTTCAAATGCTCTGCCCATTGCTGCATCAATTCCTCCCCCTTGATTTTCTTGAAGCCAGGATAGTTCTCAACCCAGATAGCAAGGGCAGTCTGCCCCCCAAGGGCCTCTTTCTCAAAAATCCGCGTTTTGAGGCTGCGCCTGGCGGCATAAATCCCTGCAGCAATCCCGGCTGCTCCCGAGCCTATAATTGCCAAATCAATTTCACTTTCAGCCATTCCAATCAATAGCTAAATAAATAGGAAATTCTTTAAAAGCAGAAAGTATTTATATATCAAAAAGATACAATCTATTACAGTGAAGCGGTGCTAAAATGGCAAACAGATTGTGGTTTGTGTTAATTGGAGTGCTATTAATTGCTGCAACTAGCTATGTGCATGCTGAAAAATCAGTTGAATCCCTCACTTTTAGAGCTGGTGAACCCCGTAAGATTGCAGATGCTATTTCTATAAAAGTGTCAAGGTTCGGTGAATACAGTACGCTACCCGAGGGAAGAAGAAGATATGCCTTTGTTTCAATTTCTACGACAAATGCTAGAGAGATTT
>JAFCCK010000063.1 GCA_017610245.1 Candidatus Iainarchaeum sp. | reverse complement strand
CTTCTACTGTTGCCCCAAGTGGTTTTACATGAAAGGATTTCTTGTAATCTGTTTATTTTTGTTGCTCTTCTTTTCGTTCCAAGTTAATGCATTATGCGGTGATCATGTTTGTGGGGGCAGCGAGAACTTTGCAACCTGCCCCGCTGATTGTGATCCAGCCATTGTGGAAGTTGAGGTTTTGGAGTTTGATAGTGGGAAAGTGTATATGAGGGGCGACGATGTTTTCGTTAAGGTAAGGGTAACAGCGGATGGCGTGCTTGCTGGCAATGCCAATGTGGCTGTTATTGGTTTCTTCGGCTCTGTTAGGCTCTTTGATGATGGCGAACACGGTGATGACAAGGCTTACGATGCGATTTACGCTAACTCATTCCAAATATCCTCCAATGCACTGGCCGGAGAAAAGACTTTGAGAATATCTGCTGAAAAAAGAGGAACAATCGGCACAACAACTGTTGAAATGAATTTGGACCCTAGCCTCGAACTTTCGCTGCAATTGAACAAGCAGCGGTTTGTGCTGGGGGACGTAATTGAATTGGAGGGTTATTTAAAGAGGAGGGGGAATCCTCTGAAAGGGAAGATTGTTTTTAATTTTATTTTTGATGGGAATACCCTGAAAACCGTCTCATTGGAGTCGGATTCCTCGGGATTTTACTCGTATTCTTATCACACAAGCCTGATAGACCCGCTTGGGGAATGGGAAATCGAAGTAATCGGCACTGACGGGAAGGGAAATGAGGGTTCAGTCATGGAAACAATCGAGCTGTTCAGGTCGATACAGGAATCTTACTATGAGGTTGATTTTGTTGAGCCCATCTCCAAGATTTTTAACAGGGGCGAGCTGGTAAAGTTTTTGATTGAGGTAAGGGATTCAAACGGGGCTGTTGCAGAGAATGCAAGGGTCAGCATCACTCTCCCCAATGCTCCTGCCCTTGAGTTAAATGAAGTTTCGCCAGGAAGCTACAGCAACTCCTATAAGCTCCCCTATGATTTTTCCATGGGAAAGCAGACTATTACAGCGGTTGCATCAAACGACCTCAATGGGTTTCTCTTCTCGGGATTTGCCTCCAAAGAGCTAATCATCGATAAAGCCAAGATTCTTGTTGAACTAGTAAAGCCAGATGAAAAAATTTTTGTCAAGGGGGACACAGTAAACTTTGAGTTTAAGTTAAATTACCTTGATGGGGCAGCTGTTTCAAGCGCTTTGGCTGATTTGAAGGTTAATGGCAAGCCGCTGCAGATTGAGGAGATTAGGGTCGGGGTTTATTCAGCAACCTATTTTGTGGGGGAGGATATTGCTGAAAGAGTGCCAGTATTATTGTCGGTTTCTGACCAAAGCGGCAATGACGGCTATTACAGTGAGGAATTCGGAACCAGGGCAAGGAGTGGATTAATTGATTTGCTCCATAATGGCCCGTTTCTGTTTGCTGTAGTTGGACTAGTTGTGCTGTTCCTTTTATTAACAGTTTTCTTTTTTTTAAAAAAATTCTCAAGGAAAAAGGCCTTTAATAGAAGAAGAGCCGAACTCAAGAAAATGATTAAAGACCTGGGTCGCCAATACTACGAAGAGGGCAGAATCAGGTCAAAGCAGTACAGGGAGCTCTTGAACCGCTACCAGCAGGAGCTGGACGAGATTGATGCGGTGCTGGAGGAGGGAAAAAAATGAAGATACTGCTGTTTGCATTTTTCTTCTTTATTTTATTGGCAAGCTCGTATGCCATTGATTCAGCATTGTTGGAGGAGGTGGACAGTTCTGAAACTAGCGACATGGACAGTAGCGGCCCCGTTGCTCTTGAGGTCAGTGTAAATTCCGATGAATTCTATAAGGGCGAGACAATAGAAGTTAGCGGCAATTCATCTGGGGATGTTTGGATAAGCGCTTCCAATGAAGGGAGGGAAGTTTTCTCTGAAAGCGCTTCTTCCGTTGACGGCGATTTCTCTTTTTCCTATCCCATAAGTTTTCTTGACCCCTCAGGCGAATGGGAGATAGTTTTTGATGATGGAAATAGCACAACGACAAAAACAGTGTCTGTTCTGCAAACAAGAGAATCTGCTTTTTTGGCAATGAATTTTTTAAGCCCCACACCCACAACTTTTAGGCGTACAGAGAACATTAATATAACCCTGAGGATTACTGATGCAGGCCAGCCGCTGGGCGAGGCAATCGTCTATTTTTGGGGTGTTGATGGGAAGAAGATTAGCATACCGCATGTGGGAGAGGGAATTTACTCTTACGCATACAGGATTCCGGAGTATGCAAAGACAGGCTTCTGGGAGCTAAAGGTTGTTTCTTATTATAGAAAGGTCAGGGAGGATTTTGGTGGGGAGGAAACGATAAACCTTTCAACCGATACCGCTCAGCTCGAGACCAAGCTGATTGAGCCTGTAGGGAAAGAATTCTCACTCCTAAGCCCACTGCGCCTTAAATTTGCTTTTATCTACCCGGATGGTGGCAAGCTGCTTGATGGCAATGCCTCAGTGACTTTGTTGCAGCGCGAAATAGTGGAAGAGATAATACTGCAGCCAACAGGCGATGGCTACTTTGAAGCAGTAATTCCAACAGAGGCCCTTGGGGACACACCGCTCAGTCTTACCGTTAAGGTAAGCGACGCTTTTGGCAATACAGCCGAGCGATTAATGAGGTTTGAGCCAAGGGACAGCTTGGTGTACTTCCTTAGAAAAAACGCGTTGGTTTTTATAGTACCACTACTTTTCCTGTTGGTGGTTGTGTCCTTATGGTACAGGGCAATAAAGTTCCATTCTAGAAAAAAGCGTTTGCTGGAAGAGAAGAAAAAACTCCTTTTCCTGAAGAAAAAAAATCAGCAAGAATACTTGGTTGACAGAAGTATATCAAGGGAAGTCTTTGATGAGAGGAATGCTAAATTTGAAATGAAACTGCGGGAAATTAAGTCAAAGCTTTCAGAGCTTAGCGGCGGAAAGAAAAAAGATTAAAGCGGCTGTGAAAGTTTGGCGAACGCTCTTTTGTACTCTGCTAGGTTTCCTAAGCCATACATTTTTCCCTTTACCTTGAAGTTGAAAAAATCACTTTCCTTTTCAAACAGCGATGCAACTGTTTTTCCTTCTGCTACTTTTCCCTGCAATGATTTCAGCTGTGTTTTTACAAGAATAAATCTGCCGCTTGATATTACTGCTACTTTCTTTCTTTCAAACTCATTAATGAGCTGCTTTAAGGCTGGTTTCTTTGATTTATAGATAATATCACCGAATAATACAGCAATTGCTTTCTCCCCTCTAATCACTGGGAGAGCCTGCTTTAATGCGTGTGCCTCTCCCAATGGCGCGCTTTGCTCCACACATCTAACCTTCAACGATTCAATTTCTTTCAGCCATTGTAGTGCCTGCTTTTTTCCCAGCCTTTTCAGCCAGGTTCTCTTCCAGTTATTTTTCTTGAAGTAATCTTCTATCAATCGCTCACCCTTTCTCTGCACTACAACAATCCTCTTTATTCCGCTCTCTTTGCATTCCTTTGCAAGGATGTGTATTGCTGGAATTGTTCCCAATGGTAACATTGCCTTTGGTATTACCCTTGCAATGGGATACATCCTTGAATTCAGGCCTGCAGCCAAAATTACAGCTGTTTTAATCATTTGCTTGCCTCCTTTCTCTTTATCTTGAAATATGCAACAACCATAACAACCATTAGTAGTATTCCTAGCCCTGGCTCTGAAAGTATGCCACCGATACCTTGCTCCAGTTCGCCCAAGCCACCGCTGCTTACCCCCAGCACAAGCCTTGGGAAAAGATCAACAAGCACTATCCTTGCCTGCAGGGCATAGGTTGTATCTGAAAAAGGGTAGAACAGAGCCATGTAAGCACCCAAATCAAGGAGGAGGTGCGAAAAAAGATAAAATGCAGCTATTGCTATCACACTTTTCATTTCTCTGCCTTTTCTTGTAGCGTGGTTTAAAAGATATATAACCATCAGCACCAAAAAAACAAAGAAGAATGAGTGCAGCCCTTTCCTAATATAAAAAAACCTTCCCAGGTCTGGGAGAATACCCAAGGGCAATAATGCTAGAACACGCTTCTTGTTTGTCCCAACCAATAGTAGAAAAAGTAAGGGAACCATTACATGGAAAATAGCATCCATTTTCTTTCACCTAATACCCCTGAATGTTTAGCCTTTTCCACAACTTGTTGAATACAAATACTGCGATGAGCGGCATGATCGCCGCGAAGGCAACAATATAAGCTATTGAAGCCCACTCTACTCTTCCAAAAATCCAAGCGCTTCTTATCGCAAAAATTGCTTGGTAAAATGGATTGAGCAGCACAAGCGGCTTTAGAAATGCTATAATGGGGGTTTCCTCAAAAATGGTTATTGGGTAGTAAAAGCAGGAGATGAAAACAAGCCCGACCTTGCCGTATCTGAATATTGGGGAAAAATTTTCATTGAACAGGGCACTGCTGGCATGGACAAGCCCTATCCCAAGCGACATGGACAAGACCATGCCTACCACCAGCATAGACAGGATTAGGTTTGGAAGCGGGGTAGGCATCAGCACATAAGATACGCCCAAGAAAAGAAGCACGGAGGGGAAAAGCGAAACCAGCATGCTTAACGCGTACCCCCCCAAAAGGGAAAGCTTATTGATGGGCGCGAGAAGCATTGCCTCGATTGTCTGCCAGTACTTTTCCTCCATAAACCTTGTATAGAGCCTGTTGAAGCCCGCCACTAAAAACACATCGGTGAGCATGCCCAGTGTAAGAAAAACAATAAAGTTTGATTGCGTTACCCATCCAAAAGATTCCACTCCCACCATAAAAAACCCAAAGTATATCAGGAGAAATGGGGCAATTCTTACAGCTGGCTCAATCAGGCTGCCCATGAAGAATGCGATTTTGAACCTTAGGGAGAGCTTTATCTCTTTCTCAGCAATTGCCAGTACATCATTTAAGAATTCCATTCAC
Organism: Candidatus Iainarchaeum sp.; assembly: GCA_017610245.1. Taxonomy (GTDB): domain Archaea; phylum Iainarchaeota; class Iainarchaeia; order Iainarchaeales; genus JAFCCK01. The sequence goes on along the minus strand of JAFCCK010000063.1, from coordinate 443 downwards.
CCACCCACAACCTTCAGGAAAACGTCCTCCAGAGTTGGCTCATACTCGTCAACCTTCACTATGTTGTGCCTTGACAGCACGAGCAACAGCTCGGGCAAATCGTTTTTTTTGTCAATAATGACCCTCATCTTGTTCCTGTAATAGGATACCCCCTGCACATACTCCTGCTCTTGCAGTTCTTTCACCAATCTTTCGTCAAATTCTTTTACCTCGAGCTCCACAACAATGTTTTTTTCAACCAGCTTTTTCAGGTTTTCTGGGGTGTCACTTACAACGATCTTACCCCTGTTGATTATCGCAATCCTGTCACACATTTCCTGGGCTTCCTCCATATAGTGCGTTGTCAGCACTATTGTTTTTTTCATTTTCTTGATTTCCCTCCTTATTACGCCCGATATTTGGGGGTCTAAGCCGAGCGTTGGCTCGTCCAAAAGAAGAACGTC
>JAFCCK010000062.1 GCA_017610245.1 Candidatus Iainarchaeum sp. | reverse complement strand
TGGGAAAGTTCTTTCATTCGGCAAATTGAGCAAGCCTGTCAAGATTATAGCACTGGAGTTCAGTGGAGCAGCGAAGAGGAAAATTGAAGAGAAGGGAAAGGCCCTTACAATTGCTGAAGCCCTGAACGAGAAAATAAAGCCGAGTGAGGTTGCAATTGTTTGTTAAGGTGGGAAAATGCTGTTGATTAACGCTGAGGAACTTGTGATGGGAAGGCTGGCTTCCTATTGCGCGAAAAAGGCGCTGCAGGGGGATGAAATTGTAATAGTGAATGCAGAGAAGGCAATGATTATAGGAGGCAAGAAGGATTTGTTGCAAAGATTCCAGCAAAGATTCGATCTTTCAGTGAAGGGCAACCCCAGGAAAGGACCAAAGGCGAGCAGAATGCCTGACAAAATCTTGAGGAATGCTGTGAAGGGGATGCTTCCAGTGAGGAGAAAAAAGGGCATGGATGCAATCAAGAGGGTTAGGGTATTTATCGGCTTGCCGGAGAAATTTAATGAAAAGGAATTCGTGCAACTGGAGGGGTTTAAAGGCGATAAGAGCAAAAATTTCATGTTTCTTGGAGAGCTCTCAAAGTTGTTGGGAGCAAAGTGGTGAATATGGTAGAAGGGAAAAAGAAGAAGAGGAGAAAAACAGGCATTAACACTAAGGCCAAAAAGAAAACAGCTGTTGCCAGGGCAGTTGTAAGAAAAGGCAAGGGAAAAATTAGGATAAACAAAAGGAGCTTGGAAGTGATAAGCCCTGCCAGGGTAAGACGCTTCATCGAAGAGCCGCTGCTGTTGGCTGGTGATGCTGCAAAAGGGTTTGACATTGACGTGAACGTTAGAGGCGGCGGCTTTATGGGCCAGGCGGTGGCAGTTAGAGGAGCAATAGCAAAGGCATTGCTTGAATTCAGTAAGGATAGCAAACTCAGGGAAAAGCTACTTGGCTATGACAGGCTTTTGCTGGTTGATGATGCAAGAAGAAAGGAGAGTAAAAAGCCTCTTGGAACAGGCGCGAGAAAAAAGAGGCAGAAGAGTAAGAGGTAAAAAGGAGTGATTGAAGATGATGGTTCCTGTAAGGTGTTTTTCCTGCGGTAAAGTATTGGGCAGCCTCTACGAGGCTTTCCTGGAGAAACTCAATAAGGGGGAAAGCCCTGAGAAAGCATTGGATGCTTTGGGAGTGAAGCGCTACTGCTGCAGGAGGATGCTTTTCACTCAAGCAGATTTGATTGACAACATAATGAAATACCAAAGATGATAAATCATGGCTGAAAAGAATTTGGTCCCATTAGACAAATACCTAAAGACTGGTGCGCACATTGGAACAAAGTTCAAAACTGGAGATATGGCGAGATACATCTTCAAAAAGAGAAAAGATGGATTGAATGTCCTAGATGTCGAGAACATCGATGAAAGAATAAAGATTGCTGCTGAAATGATTTCAGAATTTGAGCTGGGAAAAGCGGTGGTTGTAAGTAGGCGCGCCTATGGGCAAACCCCAGCACAGGAGTTTGCAAAAGCGTTGGGGGCAAAGGCTTTGATTGAAAGGTTTGTTCCAGGCACTTTCACAAATCCCAGAGGGAAAGAATTCATCGAGCCTAGCATTGTCATTATAACAGACCCGGAGGTTGACAGCCAGGCAGTAGCGGAGGCTACTAAAATAAAGGTGCCTGTTGTTGCGTTATGCTCAACAAATAATAGCTTGAAGAATATAGATTTGATAATCCCAATAAACAATAAGGGAAGGAAGAGTTTGGCCCTGGTTTACTGGCTGCTTGCAAGAGAGATTTTGAAAAAGAAGGGCATAATCAAAAAAGATGAGGATTTCAGTGCCAAGCTATCTGATTTTGAATACGAGTTGAAAGAGGAAGGCCGGGAAGAAGAAATAGGAGCTGCGGAAGAGAATAAAAAAACCTCCCCCAAGAATATTAGCAAATGAAAGTGAGGGAAGCTGCGGTTGCAGGAAGCTTTTATCCAAGAGATGAAGCTCAGCTTTTAAAGCAGTTGAAGAGTTTTTTTAAAGGCATTGGGAGCGAGGAAAAGGGCGAGTGTGTTGTTGCACCACACGCTGGCTATATTTACAGTGGCAAGGTTGCTGCTTTTTCTTTCAACGCGCTTGCTAAAGCAGACAGCTTTGTTGTGCTAAGCCCAAACCATACTGGCTTGGGAGAAGCGATCAGTATTAGCGATGCTGATTTCTGGGAAACCCCGCTTGGAAAAACAGCTGTTGATGTTAAGCTAAGGGAAGGAGTTTTGAAAAATCTGGGAATAGATGCAGATGATGTTGCGCACATTCAAGAGCACAGTATTGAAGTGCAGTTGCCTTTCATACAGTTTCTCTTTCCAATGGCAAAGATTTTGCCCGTAACACTGATGACGCATGAGCTTAACGAGCTTGAGAAACTTGGCAATGTACTGTACGAGGCATGTAAAGGGAAGAGTGTTGGCGTTATTGCAAGTAGCGATTTCTCGCACTTTATTCCTGAGCAGGATGCAAGGGAACGCGACACGGAAGCGATAAAGCTTATAGAGAAAATAGATTTTGGGGGTTTCCATTCCATCGTTCTTGAAAGAAACCTAAGCATATGCGGCTTCGCTCCCATTGTAACGGCAATGGTTTTCTGCAAAAAAATGGGGTTGAAGAGGGGGAAGCTGCTTCGCTATGATACCTCTGCTTCTACCACTCGTGATAGGGAGAATGTAGTGGGGTATGCTGCCATAAAATTCGAGTAAAAAGCTAATTCTTTAACCATATAAGGTAAATTTAAATAGTTTAAAGTGCTATTATTATTATTGAAAAGAGGGCAAAATGTGGCTCTTTTGGGGTTTTTGAATGAATGATGCTTCTTTGAACGAATTGCTGGAAAGTTTGGGCCTAACAGAGTACGAAAGTAAGACATTGTCTACTTTATTTAAGTTAGAGGAGGCGGAAGCTCCGGTAATAAGCAGGCTTTCACAAGTTCCTAAAACAAGGGTTTATGATGTCCTTGACAAGCTTGTTAAAAGAAGCCTTGTGATTGAAATTCGCGGCCGACCAAAAAAGTATCGCGTGTTGGACGCGAGGAAGGTTTTGGACAGCCTGCTGGAGGACAAAAAAACAGAAGTAAAGGTTATTGAGGAGAAGGCAAAGGAGTTCGCTGATTCTCTTACAGCCCTAGAAAAATCAAAGGGCACAGCAAGTGGCGAGACAGTGATGAAGGTAAAGGACGCCCGCGATTTTGAAAGGATTTTGAGCCAGGAGATTGAAAAAGCCCAGAACAGTATTCTTGCTTTTGCTGAGATAACCGACAAGCATAACGTTTTGAGGGAAGCCATCGAGAAGGCAAGGCAGAAAAATATTGCGGTGAGAATGTTGAATGCCTTCCCAAATGTGGCAGTTAAAAAAAGTGTGAAAGAGTTGAGGCATATGGAACATGGCTTGAATGCTTTCATCATAGATGGGAAAAAGGTTGTGATGGCTTTAAGCGACTTTAAGAAGGACATGTCCGAATACCACTTCACAATATGGTATGAGAACAAGCCTGTTGCCAATGCATTGAAACACTACTTTGACAAGCTCTGGCAGCAGGGAAAAAGACTGTAAGCAGCTATTTCGCCACAATAATGCTTTTAATACTCTTTTTGAATAAAAATATAGTGGTTTGAATGGGCTTGAAGGAAGACGCTTACAGGTATGCGATAAAGAATGCTTTTCTGCATGAGGGCAAGGCGGACGTTGGAGCAATAGTCGGGAAAATGAAGGCTCTTGACCCTAAGCTGGACATAAAGAAGGCCATGCCAACGATTATTGAGGCAGTGAAGAAAGTAAATGCAATGAAGCAGGGGGAGATTGAAAAAGAGTATAGAAAATTTGCTGAAAAGGGCTATGAGCTAAAGCCGAAGCAGAAGGAATCAATGCTGCCGGAGCTGCCCTGGGCAGCAAAGGAGGGGGTTGTAACAAGATTTGCGCCAAATCCCAATGGACCTTTCCATTTAGGGAATGCCCGTGCAGCAATACTGAGTGATGAATATGTCAAGATGTATGGCGGCAAAATGCTTTTGAGGTTTGATGACACTGATCCAAAAGTGAAAAAGCCTATAGAGAACGCTGAGGAAATTTTCAAAGAGGATTTGCAATGGCTTGGCTGCAGCATAGGTGGAACATCTTTCGCTTCGGACAGGCTTGAGATTTATTACAAGTATATGAGAAAGCTCATCGAGATGGAAAAGGCGTATGTTTGTAGTTGCAAGGTGGAGAAATGGAGGAAGCTAATCAGGCAGGGAAAGGCGTGTCCCTGCAGGGGTAAGGGCAGTGAGGGACAGTTGGAGAGATTTGAGAAAATGCTCAAGCATGCGTTTCGCGAGGGTAAAGCGGTGCTTAGGATTAAAACTGATTTGAAGCACCCTGATCCAAGCGTGAGAGATTGGTGGGCTGCAAAGGTTGTAGATGAGCCAAAGCATCCACGCGTTGGAAGTAAATATTGTGTTTGGCCCTCCTATAACTTTGCCTCGGCAATAGATGACCATGAGCTGGGAGTTACTTTGATAATTCGCGGTCAGGAGCACGAACAGAACAAGACAAAGCAGGAGTTTCTGTATAGCTACCTTGGGTGGAAGTATCCCTACAGCTTCCATTTTGGAAGGATAAAGCTTGCGAACATGGTTTTAAGTACTAGCAAAATTAAGGAGGGGATTGAGAAGGGCATTTACAGCGGCTGGGACGATCCCAGACTTGGAACGATAAGGGCTTTGAGGAGGCGCGGCTTCCAGGCAAGTGCGTTGCGGAAGGCGATTTTGGAAGTCGGGGTGAAGAGCGCTGATGCACAGATTGATAAGAAGAGGCTGGCTGATTTGAATAAGGAAGCTCTGGGGGATGTTAGGAGAGTGGCTTTTTTACAGAACCCTGTGCGGCTGGATGTGGATTATGCGCAGCAAACAATAGTGGAAATGGATGGGAAAAAGGTTGAGTTGGGAGAAGGGACACAACAGTTTGTGGTTGATGCAGGGGAGATGAAGAAATTCAAGAAGGGAGATGTGTTTAGGCTGCGAGAGGCATACAATGTAAAGGTAGAGAAGAAGGATCCCCTGCAGGTGTTTGCGCGCTTTGTTGGAACTGGGAAAACAGGAAAGCCGATTGTGGCATGGCTGTTACAGGGAGCAGATGTTGAGATTGTTATGCCCGACAACAGCAAGGTTGCAGGGCTTGCTGGAGCGGAAATTGCAGGGGAGAAAGAAGACAGCGTAGTGTATTTGGATAGGTTCGGGTTCTGCAGGATTGATTCATTGAAGGGAAACAAGGCAGTGCTGTGGTTTGCGCACAGATGAAATGCGCTGATTAATTACCTTTTTAAATATTCCCATGGCTAATTTTTTATAAGCATTCGCGGGACTTTTTTTCGCAGATGACGATGACGAAACCCGAAGGGTTTCTAAGGAGGTGTTTTGGGAATGGCGGAATTCGTACGTTTTGAGG
>JAFCCK010000061.1 GCA_017610245.1 Candidatus Iainarchaeum sp. | reverse complement strand
TCCATCCTTCAACTGCAATATTTTTTTTTTTTTTTTTCCAATACTTTTCTCATGGGTAACCATCAAAACGGTTTTCCCCTCCTTTTTATTGAGCTCGCCAATTAATTTAAGAATTTGTTCTCCTGAATGCGAATCAAGGTTTCCTGTTGGCTCATCAGCAACAATAACAGCAGGGTCGACAGCAAGGGCGCGAGCAATCGCAACCCTTTGCCTTTGACCCCCGCTCAATTCTGAAGGCCTATGCTTAACCCTATCTCCCAGCCCAACCCTCTCCAGGATTTGTGTGGCCCTTTTCTCCCTTTCTTCAAGGGGAACACCCTGAAACCAAAGGGGGAGCATCACATTCTCCAAAGCAGTCATCCTTGGGATTAGGTTGAAGGTTTGGAACACAAAGCCGATTGTTTTGCCCCTTGCCTTGGCCAATTCATTGTCGTCCATGCTTGAAATGGCTCTTCCGTTAATGAAAACATCTCCCATGCTGGGTCTCAATAGGGCGGACATCACATCAAGCAGTGTTGTTTTTCCACTGCCACTGGGACCCATTATTGAAACGAATTCGCCCTTATTCACTTTCAATGAAACTCCATTTAGTGCGTTCACCTTAACTTTTCCCATGTCGTAGATTTTGTAAATATCCCTCGCTTCAAGAACCGGCTGCCCCATCATTACACCTATTTTCTGCTTACTTTCTTTATCTCCTTTTCCACCCTTTTGGTTCTGTTTATTCCCTTTTTTAGCATCTTCTCTCCACCCGCTGCTCCCCCTCCGCTTAGGGACCGCTCTATGTTAAATAAGTGCTTGAGAAGCCCTGTCACGGCCTCTGACTTCATTAGTACGAGCCTTTCGAACCCGCCAGCGCTCGAGCCCAGCACAAGAAGCCTCTCCCCCGGATTTATATTGAACCTTTTCCTTGCCGCGGCAGGCAGAACAATCTGGCCTCTCTCCCCAACAGTTGCGCTCCCGTAATGCTTAAGCCACTCCTCTTTTGGGTCTCTCAGATAAATCACCTTTATATGATATTTCATATATATCACACTTTTAAAAACCTTTCACCTGCCGCAATCCTTTTAGCATTTCCCTTCGTAATTGCAATATGCGCTACTACAATGCAATCGCTAGTTCGTACAACAGGCTTCATGGCCAGGAACAGCTTGAGAAGGCACGGCTGATAAGGGAGCAGTTGAGGTCCCAGGGGTTGCTGCTTGATGTTGGGGCAGGGACAGGGATTGCTACAGCAGAATTCCAACAAAATTGCAGCTGTATTGCTTTGGAGCCCAGTATTAAAATGCTGAAGCGGTTCAACGGGCTGAGGGTGTGTGGTAGAGCAGAAAAACTCCCTTTCAAAAGTGGCAGTTTTGACGTTGTGCTAAGCATTACTGCACTGCACCATGCTGATTTGGAGAAAGCATTTAATGAAATCAAGAGGGTTGCAAAGCAGGATGCAAAGATTGGGATAAGCTTTTTCAAAAGGGCAGGCTCCTTCAGGCAGGCCGAGGGGCTGTTCAGGGGCTTCAAGAGGGTTGATTCAAGATTTGATGCGATTTTTCTAAAGAAATGAATTGCTTTTTAATATTTTCCAAAGCTAGATGTTATTGCAATTTCTATGGTTGAAGAAGAGAAACAAGAGCAAGCGGCCGGAGCAGGCAAGGGGCAGGGCGATAAGCCAAAGCCCGCTGAAAATGCTTTGCCTAAACTACCGCAAAATATTTTGGTTGCCGCAGCTGCAGCGCTTGTTGTGGGGATTTTTGTTGGAGCGGCTATTTCAGCTTTCATTGCGCAGCCTGCTGATGGCATGCCGGCCGATTCCGCTGCTTCACAAATTCAAACAATGTTGTCTGCGGAAATTAGTTCAAAGGCTGAATCTTATATCAATGAAAACCTTCTAACAGAGAGTTTTATTGCGCAAAACACTACTGCAACTGAATACAACAGCTTGCTGTACAAAATTGAGTTCGAGATTTCAGACGGAGAGCAAAGCCAGCAATTTTCCGCTTTCACGACGGTTGATGGAAAGATTCTGTTTATTGGGAGCGGGGAATTCCCAGGCAATTATCTTGCCTATGACTTGGATGAGCCGCTTCCAAAGCCCGAGGAGCCCGAACCAGTTGCCTATCCAAAAAGCGACAAGCCAGAGGTAAGGTTGTTTGTGTGGAGCTTTTGCCCTGGCGGGGTAGCAGGAGAAACAGCACTGAAGCCGGTGGTTGATTTGCTGGGGGAGAAGGTTGATGCAAAGGTTGTTTTTATCGGCCCAGTTACAACCGATGCAGAGGATGCTGCTACTAGCTGCTTTGCAGGCAGGGGAAAAACCCAGGAAGACGCCTTAAGCAACTGCTGCGCTGTCTATCCTGATATTGAGGGCGAAACAGTTTACAGCTGTGCCCTGCACAATCGGGCAGACAACTTGCATGAGAGCTATGAGAGTGCAAGGCAGGCATGCATTTACAAGTATTTCCCAGATAAATTTTGGGGCTATGTCGAGACATTCAATGCGAATTGTTTAGGCAGCTCTGATATGGATTCCTGCTGGGGAGAGCAAGCAACAGCATTGGGCATTGATAGGGAAAAGATTGCAGGGTGCGCAGAAAGTGCCGAGGGCATAAAGATGCTGATGGGGGACAGCGAGCTTTCGGATGAATATGATATACACGCTTCGCCAACGCTCGTTATAAACGGCGTTATATATACCGGCGGGACAAGTGCGGCTGGCTATAAGGAAGCTATCTGCTCAGCATTCAGCGAAACGCCAAGCGAATGTTTACAGCAAGTAAGCGCCGGCAGCAACCCTAGCAGTGATGCCACCTGCGGCTAAAGCGGTTTTAAAAAATAAAAAATTAGATTTTCTCTATTCTCCAACTTCTGCCAAAAGGGCTTCAATTACGCCCCTAAATTCCGCTTCCTCCTGCGCCAAGTGCTGCAGGCTCTGCTCACTGTTCGGGAATCTGGTATCATCAAATCCTTCATAACCGTTTCCAACCCTGGAATACCTTCCCCCAAACACAAATGTTGGAACGGTTCCAGACGGATTGAACTTCCTGTAAACAGCCATTTCCCCGTCGGGAACACTGCCTTCAAATGCCTCTGTAAGGGTGTCATCGACTATATCAATCTCCCAGTGGTATGCAACAATTTTCCCAGCTGCAACATACTCTTTGACAACCTTCTTATATGTTGCGCCTATCCACTTGCAGTGGGGACACCCCGTAGTGGAAAATAGCCGAATGACAGGCTTCCCGTCCTGCAGCTCTATTTCATTGCCTGTATCGGTAAATGTTCTTATTTCCCCAATTACTGGCCCCTCTTCGCTTTGTCCTTGCTCTGCGGTTTCCTCAGGGAGCGTGGTCAGCCCTGCTGGCGGCTGGGTTAGAAGAGCAACCAGCGCTATTGCTACGATAACCCCTGCAATCGGAAGAGCCAACAGCCTTGGATTTAACTTGTTGGGATTTTCATTGCTCGCTTTCTTCATCTCCCTTAGCTTAGTCATAACAAATTTTCTGAAGAGAATCTTTTTAATACTTGCCCTTGTATGTATTTTGGGAATAATGCAAACGCTATTGTTTATGAGAGGTGGTTAATTGGCTAAATATAAAATAAATTATGAAGAGGAAAAGTGCATTGGCTGTGGAACATGCGCTGCCCTCTGTCCTGACAATTGGGAAATGCAGGGAGACAAGGCAAAGCCCAAAAAAACAGTGTTGGGGGAAGCAGGCTGCAACAAGGAAGCCGAGGAAAGCTGCCCTGTTAATTGTATCCACGTAACAGAGCAATAGCCTTTTCGGCAAAGTTAGGGAGATGTTAATGGATTTCTTTACTCTGCTGGAAAAAAGGCTTTCCACAAGAGCCTTCCTTGGGAAAGAAGTTGAGGAGGAAAAGCTGCAGCAGCTGCTAGAAGCTGCTAATAGTGCACCTTCAGCCGGAAACCTTCAGGCATACAGGATAGTGGTTGTGAGGGATTCAGCCAAAAAGAAAGCGTTGGGGGAAGCGTGCTTTCGACAGGGCTTTGTTGCTACCGCACCAATCATACTGGTTTTCTTTGCAGACCCAGAGAAAAGCGCAGCTCGCTATGGAGAAAGGGGCAGGGAACTGTATTGCATTCAGGATGCAACTATTGCCTGCTGTTATGCGCAGTTGGCAGCAGTAGCATCGGGCTTATCCTCGGTTTGGGTTGGGGCATTCGATGACGCAATGGTAAAGGGGGTGGCGGGCATGGCAGACAATTTGAAGCCGGTTGCTGTTTTGCCACTAGGCTATGCTGCAGAAAAGCCTTTCAAGACAGGCAGGCAGGGGCTGAGCGACCTTGTCTCTTACCTTTAAGCTGCACGCCCAAACAAAAATTTGTACTGTTTTGAATTTATAAATCACAGTTTATAAAAGGAAATCAAATCTCAGCATAGCGACAATTTAAAAAAACAAACCATGGGAATTATTTAATCATGCTGGGATTAATAAAATTTACTTTTAGTGAATTTTTTTTTAATTTTCCAAATATAAACTACACTATAATCAATCTTTATAAAGAAGTTTGCGCTTTACTTAATGCGCAATAGTTTGGTTTTCTAAAAAAATCTTTCCAAGGGGTTGTTTTTCAATGGTCAAGAAGTTTCTGGAGTATGTTGTAAAGAGGGATGGCAGTATCGCCCCTTACAGCAGGAAAAGGATTGAGGATGCGATTTTCGCTGCAGCAAAGGCAGTTGGTGGCACAGATAGGGAGAAAGCAGCTGAATTGGCTGAAAGGGTGGAACATGCCCTAAAAAAGCGTTTTGGGACAAGGCCGCCAAGTGTTGAAGAAATCCAGGATACTGTTGAAAAGCAGCTGATAGAAGCGGGGCATGCAAAAACAGCCAAAGCCTATATTATTTACAGGCAGAAAAGGGCGGAAATGCGCGATACAGCTGCCTTCCTGCAAAAAGTCCAGAACATTATTCATGGTTATGTTCAAGAATCTGATTGGAGAGTGGCAGAAAACAGTAATGCTTCCTACTCTCTTTCTGGGCTTCAAGCTCACATTAGTGGAGCAGTAATGGCTGAATATGCCCTAAAAAACGTTTACCCGGAGGAGATTGCAGAGGCGCACCGCTCTGCAGACTTCCACATCCATGATTTGGGGAATGGCGCATTCAGCGGCTATTCTTTTTACAGAAATGAAACCGTTGTCGTGAGGGAGAAAGCATCAGGCAAGCTATTTTCCCTGTCTTTGGAGCAATTGTTTGATTTGGTTGATTCAGAGGTACTGGAGGAAAATGGTTTTGAAATAAAGTACACTGACAGATTCGAGGTACTGGATGAAGATGGCTGGACTGATTTAACAAGGGTGCTGAGGCACAAAGCAGAGAAGCCCCTGTTTTCGCTTAATTCGGCAAATGGCTGCAACCTGATTGTTACAGCCGACCATCCCTTCATAACACTGAAGCATGAAAAAGAATTTTTTAACTGCGATGCCTGCGGAAGTGCCGATGTGTTTAAAAACCGAAGCAACAAAAACGGCTTTGACCATTATAAATGCAAACACTGCGGAAACACTTTCAAAAAGCCGATTGAATTGATTATTGACCACCGGCAGGAAATGCCCGCTGAGCATCTGACCTTAGGCAATTACGCTATAACACCCTGCTTTTCATTTACCAATGCAAAAAACTCTTCTTTGAGTGCGGAAGATGGCTGGTTTATCGGCTTTTTTATCGCGGAGGGCTACTTAAAGGACAATCGGTATATACAATTTGAGTTGAGCTCGCAGAGCATGGA
>JAFCCK010000060.1 GCA_017610245.1 Candidatus Iainarchaeum sp. | reverse complement strand
ACACATTGAGAACAGTATCGCGGCTCTCCTTTTCGCTAATTAATCCAAATGAGAGGGCAAACCATCGCAGAAGGGAACGCTTTGTAAGTTGGACAGATGGGGGCAAATCCATTCTGCGAAAGGTGAAGGTTTTTCTTATGAATTCTGCTTCCGGGAATGTGGGCATAGTGGACACTCTTCTACATAATTTATTGGGAAATAATTTATTTCCTTCGGTAATAAATTATTCTAAGTGGTATTTAAGGTTTTTGGAGGGGGGAAGTGCGAAATAGCTTTAAAAAAACAAGCATTGCAATTATTTATGGGAGTAAAATGATTCAAATAAATACTACTTTCAATCCATTTAGGATGAGGCTGGAGAGGAGAGAACCTGTTTCTTTAACCATTGAGTTGAGCAACCAATCAGATGAGCCAAAAATGCTTACAATGAATGTTACGCTAAGCAGACAGCTCAGCTTTGAGAGGGGCGGCTATAAGACAGAGGATATGGCAAGAATTGAAAAGTTGCAGCCTGGAGAGAAAAAGATTTTTTATTACGACATATTTCCAAAGGCTGGGACAAAGCCGCAGGAGCAGCCTGTAACAGTAAAGGTTTCCGAACACTACAGAAGCTTTAATTACGTAGGCAATGAATACACAAAGAATCTCGCGCTAAAGGTAGAGGATTAAAGCAGCTTCTTTTTCTTTATCCCAAGCAAGTGGATTTTTTCCCTGTATTCAAACAAGGCCTTCTTGAACTCATCTGGGGGAATCTTCTGCTTGTAAAAATCATTCTCCAGCTTCTTAATCAATTCCTTGGTGTTGCTTATCTCTGCATCGATTTTCTGCAGTTCAGCCCTATTTTTCTTCTCTTTTTTCTTGCCCCTCAAAAACCTTGGAAAGTGCCTTATATCATAAAGCAACGCCCTTAGCCCAAAGTAGAGGTCCATTGGAATGTCCCCTAGTGTTAGCCAACTGCGCTTCCTCATCAGTGCAAGTGACTTCCTATTCTTCTCAATCAATTTATCCAAGTAGGCTTCTTTAGCCATTAGCTCCTTCTTCTTTTCTCCGGAGGAAGCGGCAATCATTACCTGTGCCTTTTTCCTCATCATTTGGTATTTTGCCCTTTGCCGCTCTAGCTTTAGAATATGCTTGAAGCGCATATAGAACAGCAGAACCAAAAGCAAAACAATCAATAGCGGCAGTAATAGCAATAGCAGCCCTGCAATAAACCAGGCGTACTCCTCTTGAGTTAGAACCTGCAAAGAAATGGTAGTTGTTCCATCATTTCCAGCTGAATCAGTTGCACTTACAGTGAACTCAAGCAAACCCAAGTGTTCTTCGCCCAGCGGGTATGAGGCTAAATAAATTCCTTCCCCCTCGCTGCTGAAAATGATTTCCTCTTCCCCTACAACAGCAGAAACATTTGCATCCTCAACAGGAGTGCTGTCAGGGTAGGAAAGTTTTATCCTGAAATCAACTGTTGCCCCAATAGCCTGCTGCGGTATTGTTGGGGAAAGAACATCAATACTGATTTTGGTCTTGTTGATATTTAATTCAAAGGGACTCTCTCCAGTTGTTGCATCTTTCTCAACAACAACATTGAATGATTGCTCTCCCAAAGGATAATCGGGAGCAATAGCAAAGCTGCCGCTGTACCGCCCATCGGGCAGAGCGGTTAATTGAGTCAAATCCCCGCTAGAATCAGCAATTGAAACAGTGGCACCTTCCAGGGGGTTGTTTTCCGCATCCAGTACCCTTACAACAACATCAACCAATGAACCTCTTTCAGCACTTTCGGGCACTTCTACAAGTTCAACAGAAAATTCTCCTTCTGTTGTTGGCTGTTCTACGGCTTCCCCTAATTCATGCAGGCAGTGAGCTCCTGCTGTGCCAGGCCTATAGCAAGAATCAATCGTATCTGGGTTGCCGTCATCGCAGTCTGCATCGCTTGAACATGGAGCCTCAACAACTTCGTTGGAACAGGAAGCATCGCAAGTGCCTGCATTCAAGCAAGTGTCAGTTGTTTCATCGTTGGTATCATCGCAGTCTGCATCGCTGTTACAAGCAATGGAGCAAGCTGTATTTTGACAACTTGAATCACAAGTTCCTGGATTAAGGCAGGCATCAGTTGTAAGTGGATCGTTATCATCACAACCACTGTCAGAGGAACATACAATAGTACAAGTGCTGTTGCTGCAGTAAGAATCACAAGTGCCTGCATTTACACAGCTATCAACGGTTAGGCTGTTGCTATCATCGCAATCACTATCAAGAGAACAGGCTACACTGCAAGCAGTATTACTGCAAGAAGCATCGCATGTCCCGGGATTTAGACAGGTATCAATAGTTAGGGAGTTGGTGTCATCGCAATCAGAATTGGCATCACAAGCAATTGTGCATGCCTCATTCGTGCAGTAGGAATCGCATTCCCCGGGATTATGGCAGACATCAACAGTTAGAGAGTTTGTGTCATCACAGTCGGTGTTTAGATCACAAACAACACTTCCAGGGCAGTCGGCCGAACAGCTTACACAGTCTTCGCCAGTATCACATGTTGCATTTCCACAGCAAGCAAGTGTTGCATTTCCCAAAGAATCACAGTCGGGGTCTGTACCATAGCAGGCACTGCTTTGACAGTTTCCATCACAAACAGTTGAGCAGTCAGTGCAGCTGCCAGCAGTGCAAAATTGACCTGCCGAACAATCCTCCGGAACAGCGGAACAGCATTGCACTGTGCTGTCATCATCATAGCAGATTGTTGCGCCCCAGTTTAAATCATCGCAAGTGGAGCGAAAAACACTGCACTGTGTTCCAGGAACATAGCATTCAATATGGCAAATTCCATCTGTTTCTGTGCAAGTTGGGTTTAGGCAAGCCGTGCATTGCGCTGAACAACAATCCTGAGGGCAATTGATATAGTCTTCTCCAGGATTGCAACTGCCATTATTATTGCAAGCAAAAAGTATGGTAAAAGCAGAAGCGCTGGGCTGGAGTAAAAAAAAGACCGCACCTAACATCAAAACCGAAAAAGCAAGCAATGCAAGCTTATTCACTGTTTCACCCCAAATTAACCACAATATTATGGTATTAATTTATATTTAAAGATAGGGGAAGGTGCCCACTTATTTGCTGAAATGCCCATTGAACCATTCAACTGTTTCATTGAATGCTTTCCTTGATTCATCCCGCCTTTGCATCCAAATGAAACCTGTCTGGACATTTTCATACTGAACAAACTTGAATTCCTTTGAATTTGATTCAAGTTTCTGGGCAAGGTCAAATCCGTCTGCAATAGGTGCTACCATGCAGTTCCAGCAGTGGGTGAGAAGCAGGGGGGTGTTGATTTTATCAGTGCAGAGAACTGGGCTTCTTTTTGCCAATTCTGCCTTTCTACTTTCCTCATCCAGTAGATCAATTTCCTTGAAAATATTCAAATCGGAGAGGTAATCAGCTTCGCTCCAAAGGATGCGCCTGTGCCTGTCATACTGCTTCATGGCATCGCTTATTGGGTAGATTACTACGGCAGAATCGAATTCATCGCTGATCTGGATTGCCCTTAAAGCGATATTTCCGCCAATTCCAGCGCCAAAGAGGGCTGTTCTGTTGGAATCAACGAACTCAAGCTGCTTGCCGCACTCAAGCAAGTCCAGTAATTGGAATGTTTCAATAAAGGATACGTCTGCCTTGCCTTCGCTCTTTCCCTCCGGGCCTTCCTGTCCAGAAAAAGTTGGCGCAAGCACAACAAAGCCTGATTCAACAAACTTACTTATGGCGTCATAATGGAATTCTGCAATGCCCCTCTCAGAATCATGGGCAAGCATAAGAAGCGGGAATTTACCTTGCTGCTTTGGCTTTGCCAGAACGCCGGTTATATGCAGCCCGCTGCTTTCAAAGCTTATGGACTCAAAGATGGAGTTTGCATCCTCAAAAAGGGTTTCGCCAATCTGGAAGTTATTGCAGGAAAACTCCCTTGTTTCGAGGTGGCAGGCAAGGGGGTGCTCTGTTTTTTCGTAAGGGAAAACCTCAAGCTCAATGGTGTGGAGAGAGAACTCCCCAGCAGAATTGATTACATTGAAATCAAGTGTGTGTACGCCCTCTGTTCTGGGAACTATTCTGAAAAGAATTGTGCATCCCTTTTTGTTCTTGCACCCTCTGCTCTGGAAGAAGCTACCAACATAAAAAAATTCAATTGACTGCAGGCCGTTCTCGTCAAATGCCCGGACTTTTAGAAATATTAGTTCCCCTACAGCGGCCCTTTCCGGGGAAATTAAAACATCAAAGCTCTGCTGCTGGGCTTCCTCTATGCAGCCTAGGAGAGTGAGCAAAAGCAGGAAAAGCAAGGGGAAAGGCTTCAAGGAAAGCACCTATTTCTGCTTTCTTTTGGAGAAGAAGAGTGCAGCAGCAACCGCTCCAATAACTGCCAGAATTCCTGCTGAGCCGCCGAATGGAAGGTCGGTGAATTCTGGAACAACACAAATAGCATTGGTGGCAGTATTGGCAGTATAGCATTCCTCTGAAAGGTCATCATAATCGCACCTGAAACCAAGCATATCTGTCCTGCCGCTGAAGTCTGCCGTATTCTTTACATAGCGGTCACTGCAATAGCCGCCGCCCCAAGCAGGGTTGCAGGAAGTTACGGAAATATAGGTTGCGGTTTTCGTCCAGTCGCATCCGGCAAAGCCGCTAACAAAAAAGAGCTCTGCAAAGAGCAGTAACAGGAGGAGTGTTGCGATGCGTTTCATACTGAGATAATAAGTGCTGAACTACTATTAAAATATTTGCCTTAGGGCTTCGCTGTAGAAATCCTATTGGAGTTCCAATAGGATTGAAACTTTTATGGTTCTTGCTATATGCTCGATATTGTAGCTGATGGCTTTGATGGTAACCTGCTTCTGCTGGTTGCTTGCGGTTCTGTTGTTGACGTAGCTGCCCAGCGTTCTTTTGATTGCTGAGTTCACGCTCTCAATGAGTGCTCGTCTGTTGTGGAGCAGCTTGTTGAATAGTTTTTCCTCTGTTTTTCTTTTGCTGTGTCTTGCTGCTATTTGTGCCCTAGTTTGCTCATATTCCCTTAGTGGAATATGCGGCTCTATTCCATAACCTCTACAGTGTTTTCTGTTGCTTGCTGAATCATATCCTTTGTCTGCGAGCAGTGTCCGCAGGGAGTCTGCTATTTCTGAAACCATTGGTTTTAATGATAGAGTTTCTGCTGTGTTTCAACAAAATTTAAGCATATAAATTCAATAACTCATTAACGTGCCTATTTGTCGGCAAACTCCCTTAGGGCTTGCCAACTACTTTTTAGAACAAATCCTCGCGGTCTGCTTCGTCAGGGGAGGAGATGAATTCGAGCAGGATTTTGAGATTTATAAGTGCGTCCTTTGGGTTCTTTAATAGCTTTATACCCTTTCTGAGCATGAAAAATGGTCTGAAGTAGTATTTCTTATAAAATTTCTTTTCCCTCTCTCTTCCCAACAAAATATGCTCTCTGTTCTTGAAGCGGTTTTTGTAGGGGAAGAGCGAGAAATCAAGCTCTCCCTTAAGGTCATCAAACAGTTTTGTTCCGGGGTAGCAGGTAAGCTGGCTTACTATCACAAAATCAAAATCGCAGCGCTTGGCCAATTCAATGCTTTTTTCTAGATCTGCCTCTGTTTCAACTGGTGTTCCGACTATAAACCAGCCCACCGCTTGAATTCCTGCCCCGTTAACCAACTTGACCTTTTCCTCTATCCCCTCAACCTTATAGCCCTTATTGAGGTAATCAAGGACGTTCTGGGAGCCGCTCTCAAAAAAAAAAAAAATT
>JAFCCK010000059.1 GCA_017610245.1 Candidatus Iainarchaeum sp. | reverse complement strand
GAGGGGCTCATTTAATATGCCCAAAGCGTTTCCAATCCTTGCCCGCATCGAATAACTTCCTAGAGGATCTGCCAGCGAAAAAACCCTTTCAGTTATGTCAGTGTTGCTTGCAAGAGGCGCTACCATCAGGAAAAAAATCAATGCGCCAAATAGGATTATCTTCTTGCCCTTAAACAGTGAGAGAACAAGTAACCCAATCAAAAAGGCAACCCAGGCAATCCTGTCTAGGGAGAGAAGCATTCCTACAGCGAAAAACGGCAGGGCAAATATTATAGCAGGGCTCATTATTTTCTTTGTGAAAAGCATACCAAACACTAGAATGCTTACAAACGCCAGGGTGTACGAAAATGACGGGCTATCGCTCAATGTGGAGGAAAGCTTCACCTGGTCCTGGAATAGGGTACCCTCGCCAACCCGCACTTCTCTGAAACCGGCATAATAACCAATAACCCCGAGGAGCGCAACAACAACGCTTAACACAATAATCATTTTGATTATTTTCTTTATCTGCACCTTGTCCTTTATTAATATGAATCCTGCAAAGTAAGCAGGGAAATATAGGAGGAAGAACCGCGCCCCGCTCAACCTCCCAACAAAAGAAAACTGGTTCATGGGATTGAATAGCTGCAGCGTGATTATCATGCCAAACAAAACAATAAAGTTCATGTGCGGAATCTTTCTGATGGAATTGCCGGCCTTTTTGTACTTATAGAGCGCCCCAAACATTATTGCTAAGAACATAAAATCCTTGAGGAGATAAGCCAGGGCATTTGGGAAAGCCCTTTTCACTACGCCCTCAAAGTTGAGGTAAAAAATAGCCAGGAATAATCCTTTTTCTGGCTCCAAGAAGAGAAAAGCAAGTAGTGCCAGGGCAAGCATGGAAAATGCTATCATCGCATTGAGGACAAGCAGGGCACCAACGATTGCCCCATAGCCCGCTACTGCTAGCAATATCTTTTGTCTTCTTTTCAGAGCCAATTCAATCATTATTTTATTGGATTTTCTGCTATAATAAGCTTTGGCTCGTGCAGCGAAGCTACTTTATCAGTTTGGCTATTTTTTCTTTTATACTATACGCGGCGTCTTTGCCCCACTTCTCCTCAAACCATTTCTTGTTTTCAGGGGCATTTACTTCCGTCTGCCTCAAACCGTTGGTTGTTGCCCAGCCCATGTGATATATCCAAACCATTTCAGTGTTTCCCAGCTTTTTCCCCAAAAGCTCTGCCCTTCTGAAGTAATCAGTGTCCTCATAGTAGGCGCCCTCAAAGCGCTCATCAAATTCCCCGATTTCATCAAACGTCTTTTTGCTCGCAAGAAAACAGCAGCCGGTTATTTTTCTTCCAAAGCGGTTTCTCCTTCTCTTCATTGCCTCAACATAGCGCTCAGTCAACGGGTCGGGAAGGATTGAAGGTGAAACAATGTCAAGCTTTTCCAGTGCGGCAATCAAATCGTCAAGCCAGGTTTTGCCAAAGACCATTATATCATTGTTCATTATGCAGACATACTTGCCTGATGCGAGCTCCAAGCCCTTGTTCCAAGCGGGGGCAATCCCCATGTTCCTCTTAAAGCGAAAGTACTTGTCCGCGAAAAATTTCTGCCTTCCGGCAGAGGATGCATTGTCAATCACAACCAGCTCAAAGTCCTTGGTATGCTGCCGAATACTTCCAATACAGTTGGCTGTTATATGAATCAAGCCCTTGCCGTAGTTGCATACAGGCACAATAATGCTTGCCCTCACCAAAAAACCACTTCCTTATTCATTTTTGGGAGGGGCTAATATTAAAAGGATTTCTTGTTTTTGGCAAACAAATTAAATGTTTGCCAAGCACAATATATCTGAATGCAGGCAATTTTTTCACAGGCATGCGATTTTGGCGGCATGACTGGCCACGGCGTGCTGGCTTTGGCAACCGTAAAGCCCTTCATCGAGAGGGGCTTTTTGAAGAGATTCATCTGCTTCACGCACAGGGTTGATTTCAACGGAACTGTAAAGAGTGTGCCGCTTGGGTGGCTGCAGAAAAATGCGATGAGGGCACTTGGCAGCTTGGGCTTCTTACAGCAAGCTTATATCCTGTTTGACAACAGCTTTGACTTGCTGTCAAGCAGAATGGTTTCCAGCTGCGACCTGTTTTTTGGCTGGCAGCATCACTCCCTTCACAGCATGAGAAAGGCAAAGCGGCTGGGTGCGAAAACGCTGCTTGAGAACCCGCCGGCGCATATCGAGGAATACAATGCAATACTGGAAAGGGAAATAAAAAAACTCGGGCTTCGCAGGAGGGGAATCCCTGGGGCAATAATAAAAAAGACCCTGAAGGAATACAATGAAGCCGATTTTGTTATAGTGCAATCATCCTTCGCAGCAGAGTCCTTCCTCAAGCGCAGCTTCCCGGCAGAAAAACTCGTAGTTGTGCCGGCTGGAGCCGATACAGAAAGATTCAGACCTGCCGAGAAGTGTGATGAAAAATTCAGGGTTGCTTTTGCCGGTAGGGTTTGCTTTGAGAAGGGCGTCCACTATTTGCTGGAAGCATGGGAACAGCTTGGGTTGTGTAATGCTGAATTGCTGCTGTGCGGAAATGTAAGCAGCGACAGCCGCAAGCTGCTTGAGAAGTACCGCAGCAATCCTTCAATCAAATTCCTCGGCTTTATTAACCCGGCTGCTCTGCTGCCGCAGTGCGATGCCTTTGTAATGCCCTCCCTCCAGGACGGCTTCTGCATGGCTGTTGCAGAGGCAATGAGCTGCGCACTGCCTGTAATCGTAAGCGAGAACACAGGTGCAAAGGACATGGTGAAGGATGGCAAAAATGGTTTCATAGTGGAAACTGGAGACATCGCTGTATTGGTGGAAAAGATAGAACTCATCTATAACAATACTGGGAAGTGCAGAAGGATGGGAAAGGCGGCGAGGGAAACAGCCCTGCAATTTGATTTGAACAATCGCGGGGAAAAACTTTTGCAGGAATTGGCTAAGAGGGGGCTTCTTGAGTGAACATCCTCTGGATTCCGATGGACGGGTGGCTGGTTGGGCACAGCACAACCGACAAAAGGTTTGTTTCTGAATTGAGGAAGAGGCACACAGTGCACATTTTATGCTGGGAAACCCACAGGCGTGCGGAGAGACTTAACCCGATAAAGCATCTGAGGGCGCTTTCCTCGTGGGAGAGAAAAAGCAGCGGGCTTTTCTTGCACAAGTACCCAAGACTACTTTTCTCCGCAAGAATAAAGCCGTTCAGAAAAATAAACAATATTCTTTTCAATAGGGCAATAAAAAAGCTGGTAGATGAGAATGCAATAGATGTAATTGTTTGCTCCCCCAACGATACCTACAACGGCTTGCCATCCTTTGATTTTTCCGTTCCCTTAGTTTTTTTCTGCACTGATTTTGTTTTTGATGAATTCGCAAGGAAGTGGTATCTAGCGAAGGCCGATGCTGTGTGATGCGTTAGCAAGCAATTGTTGGGGGAAGCAAAGCAGTTTAACATCTCTTCCTACTACTTACCTAATCCAATTGAATCTTCCAAACTAGGAAAAGGAGAAGGGCAAAGAGTGAGGGAAGGGCTTGGGCTAGAGGGGAAGAAAGTTGTTGGGGTAATAGGGCTTAGTGGAATTGACTCGGCTTTTATAATGGATTCGATTAAGTTGGTTTCTGCGAAAGAGCCGGATGCAATGTTTTTGTTTGTTGGTTCTGCCAGTTCTGCATATGAAATGAAAAGGAAGGGCAAGGAAAACACTATTTTTGTTCCAGAGGTTCCGTATGAAAAGGTTGCAGATTATTTTGCTGCACTGGATGTTGGACTGTACTGCGGGGGCAAAACCATTTTCTCAAAATATGCTTGCCCAATAAAGGTATTGGAGTACAGTGCCTGCAGAAAGCCCATTGTTTGCACCAACCTTCCGGAAGTTAGGGACTTTGGCTTTCCCAACATTTTGTTTGCAGAGCCGAATGCAAAAGATTTCGCTGAGAAAATAGTTATGGCATTGAATCAAAAATTTTCATTTCCCAATATGCGGGAATTTGAGCTTCCATATCTCTCAAAAAAACTGGAGAAAATACTGCAGAATACCATCAAGCAATTTGACTACGTTTCTTTCCCAGAACCTTGAATAAAAGCAGGGCAAAAAAATTGTAGAAGTCAGCCACCCAATTCAAAAAAATGAATTGAAGCGCATGCCCCATCTTTATTCTTATATCCCATTCAATCCTCTTGAGCTTGCTCTGCGTTCTTAGGGTTCTGTAGAGGCTATGCAGCCAAAAACTTCCCAGCGTAATCAGTATTTTTTCAATCAAGCCGAGCGGAAGCAAGAAAACCAGTGCAACGAATGCAGCCCTTAAGCAAAATCTTATAACTATTGGCGCATACACCCCCCTGGAAAAACCGCTTTTTGGGTGTTTGTGTATGAAGTGCTCAGTACAAACAAACTGCTTTTTAGTAAACAGCATTCTTTTCAAGGAGTACGGCACATATTTAGGGGGGTGCAGCACGGCCATTCTTTTATTGTAAGCAATTTTTTCGCCAGCATTCTTTATTCTCCTCTCAATCTCATTGTCTTCAGCCCAATAGCTCATAACTGGGTCAAAGCTACCGATTCTTTTAAAGAAGTCTTTTCTTATTGCACTGTTTGCTGTTGCAATAGCATAGTGTTCAACAGTAAACTCGTGTACAAAGGGTCTTAGCATTGGACACCTGCTTTCAACGGGACCATACACAAGCTTTGCACTAGGCACTTCCCTAAAGGAAGCTAGGATTTCCCTCAGCCAGTGCTTTGAAGCAATACAATCATCATCAATAAATGCAAGAATTATGCCGCTTGCTTTTTTTGCCCCAATGTTTCTGCAAACCCCAGGGCCTACATTTTTTTCATTTTTGATGTAGAGTGTTTCTTTCTTTTTCTTCTTGAATTGTTCAACAACACTTCTTGTATCATCACTTCCTGCATCGTCAACAACAATTATTTCAAAGTGCTCTGAATCAATGCTCTGCTGCAGCAGCGAATCCAGCACCCTTTTCAGTTCCTGGCTCCTGTTGAATGTTGGGATAACTACGCTTACCTCAACCATTAAAATCACCTGCAATGCGAATAGCGCGAGTTGTTATAGCATGTTTTGCATGGTTCAAGCAACGGCGTTTCCCTTCCCAAGAACATTTTCCTGTACTGCTGGAAATGTTCGTTGTTGAAGGCATTCTTTTCCCAGTATTTTCCATTGCCTTCGCTGTTAAGGCACTGACGTTCGCAGGCATTGATATCGCCATTGCCGTCAATGCTCATGCTGCTCCACGCATCTCTGCAGAATCTATTGTTTCTGTTATCGTCGAGGAGCACTGGCCAGTCAACAAAAATGCTGTGCTCTCTTCTTCTTTCCTTTTCAATAAGTCTCAGCACTCTTGCTTCATCATACAAACAGATTTCCTCGGCGCTCCAACCCTTTGCAGGACTTGGCATTATATTGCTCAAATACAGCCTGTCCACGCCAAGATTTTCAGCAAACTCAATCATTGCAGGAATCTCCATGTAATTTGCCTTACCTACAATCAAGGAAATGCTTACCAGCATGCGGCTCTTTCTCTTAGCCTTCTCTTCAACTAGTTTCCTCGTGTTTGCAACAATTTTCTTGAAAGCCTTTTTCGGCATTCCGGTAAAGCGCTTATAGTTTTCGTAGTTGTAGCCGTTTACACTTATGTGCATTGTATCAATGCTCCCCTCGAGGATTTTGTCAGTAAATCTATCCAGAATCAATCCATTTGAGAAAACTGTAGTGTACATCTTTCCCTTGTTTTTCCCGTATTCAACC
>JAFCCK010000058.1 GCA_017610245.1 Candidatus Iainarchaeum sp. | reverse complement strand
TCTTCCGCTTTTGCTAGGCATAACACTCAATTAGATCTGTGCTTTCAAATGTTTTAAAAGCTATTTGAGGGCTAGCATTAATAGCGATTTTCGGTGGTTTTCTTTCATGGTAGAATTCTGGAATGGAAAAAAAGTGCTTGTAACCGGTGCAAATGGGTTTATTGGCGCATGGCTATGCAGGAAGCTCATTGAGAGGAATGCTGCTGTAACTGGCCTTGTCCACCAAGAAAAGGGGCTGCTGGAAATGCATGGAATACAGGACAAGGTAGAGTGCATTAAGGGGGATGTTCAGTCAATTGATGCTTTGCAGAATGCATTCAAGAAAAGTGATGCAGAAATATGCTTTCATTTGGCAGCGAAGAGCTCTACACGGGATGCGGCCAAAGATTTAGCTGCAACCTTCAATACCAATGTGATGGGAACATTGAATGCTTTGGCTGCTGCTAAAGAGGCAGACGCTGCTGTTGTTTTTACTTCAACCGTGAAAGCATACGGCGGCTTTACAGACAGCTGCTTCAGCGAAGAGCAGCAGTTGCTCGGGACAACAGCTTATGCAACAAGCAAGATTGCTGCTGAGACAATATGCAGGATGTTTGCAAAAAGATTTGGGCTAAGCATTGGGATTGCCCGCCCTGCAAACGTTTTTGGCGCTCCCGATAATAATTTCACGAGGCTTGTTCCGGGTGCAATCAAAAACCTGCTGGAAGGAAAGCCTCCAAGGATTTTGGGGAAGGGAGAAAGCATGCTCGACATGGTTTATGTGGAAGATGTTGCTGAAGGATTGCTGTTGCTTGGGGAAAAGGTGCTGAAGGGAAAGGTGCAGGGAGAAGCGTTCAACTTTGGCTCCGGAGAGAGCCACAGCGTGAAAGAGGTTATTGGGGAGATAGCAAAAATTTTGGGGAAAAATATTGAGCCGAATTTCCACGGGGAGGAGATGCTCTGCAAGGAATGTTTGTGTACGGAAAAGAGTGAAAAAGTGCTGGGCTGGAAGGCAAAGCACAGTTTCGAGGAAGGGCTAAAGAAAGCAATTAAACGTTTTAAGGGAATGTAGGGATAGCGGCTTCGAAGATTGCACCAAATCCTATATATTAATTTATCGGGCTAATTCTATAAATTTTGTAGCCCTGTAAATTGAATTCTGGTAGGTTTCTATGAAGATTTTAGTAACTGGTGGATGTGGCTTTATTGGCAGCAATTACATAAGGCAGCACCTGGAGAAAAAGCCACAGGATAGCATTGTAAATCTCGATAAACTCACTTATGCGGGCAGGAAGGAGAATCTCCAAGACATTGAGGGCAATGGGAATTACGAATTTGTGAAGGGAGATATTTGTAATGCTGGAGATGTGGAAAAGGCAATGCAGGGCTGCGATGCAGTAATTAATTTTGCTGCTGAGAGCCATGTTGATAGGAGTATTGCCAACAGCAGGGAGTTTGCTGAAACAAATTTTTTTGGTGTTAGGGTGCTGTGCGAGCAGGCAAAGAAGCAGGGCATTGGAAAATTTTTGCAGGTAAGTACTGATGAGGTTTATGGCCAGATTGCTGAGGGCAGTTTTAGTGAGAGCAGTGTGTTGAGACCAAGGAACCCATACAGCGCTGCAAAGGCCGCAGGGGAGCTGCTTGCAATGTCTTATTTTGAAACATTCCAGCTGCCTGTGATGGTGACAAGGAGCAGTAACAATTTTGGCCCTTATCAGTTCCCAGAGAAGGTGATTCCTCTTTTTGTAACAAATCTGCTTCGCGGTAAGAAGGTTCCGCTTTATGGTGAAGGTTTGAATGTGAGGGACTGGCTCTATGTGCTGGACAACTGCGAAGGGATTGCAGCTGTATTGGAGAAAGGAAAGCCGGGGGAGGTCTATAATATCGGCGGCGGGAATGAGGTTAAGAATATTGAGCTCACTAAAATGATTTTAGAGGAAATGGGCAAGGGCGAGGACATGATTGAACATGTACCCGATAGACCGGGCCATGATTTGCGCTACTCCCTTGACTGCAGCAAGATTGAAGGGGAATTGGGCTGGAAGCCTAAGCATGAGTTCAAGCAGGCGCTGCATGAAACAGTTGAGTGGTATAAGGATAATGAACAATGGTGGAAGTCGTTGGTGAAATAAGAGGAGACAAAAAATGGTGTTGAAGGGAGTAATTCTTGCTGGTGGCGAGGGAACAAGGTTAAGACCCTTGACAAATGTGACCAATAAACATCTATTGCCGATCAATAAGAAGCCCATGATTTACTATCCTATTGAGACGCTGAAGTCGGCCGGGATAAAGGATATCATGGTTGTTACTGGGACCTGCCATGCTGGCGATATTTTCTCGCTGCTTGGTTCTGGGAAAGAATTTGGAGTGAAGTTCACTTACAGGGTGCAGGATACAGCGGGCGGAATTCCCAGCGCGATTGCCCTTGCGGAGGATTTTGTTGGTGAGAACAAATTTGTTTCCATCAACGGCGACAATATTGTTTTCGAGAGCCTTAAGCAGTTTGCCGAGAAGTATGAGAAGTCGGGGAAGGAAATGCAGATTCTGCTCTACAAGGGCACAAGGGAGGAGGCGAAGAAGAGTGGTGTTGCTGTGTGCGAGGGAAACACTGTTAAGGGAGTTTTAGAGAAACCGGCAGAACCGCAAAGTACCAACATCATTGTTGGGATTTACTTTATGGACCCCGGAGTATTTGATGTAATCCGGACACTGAAGCCGAGCGCGCGCGGCGAAACGGAAATCACCGATGTGCAGAAGCATTATTTGGAAAAGGGCTCGCTCCGCGCGGAGTGGCTTAAGGGAAAGTGGCTGGATGCCGGCGATTTTGAGGATTTGATGCACGCAAACATTGAAACAAGGAAGTTTGAGGAGAGTGGTGGGGGCAATGAGTAGCAGCATTGATTCAATGAACAGGGCATTGAAGGAGCACGGAGAGCATGTTTCAATGGAGGACGACGGCTGGGCGAGGAAGAGGGCGCGGGAGGCGCTGAAATTTGTGCAGGGAACAGGACTGAAAGTGCTGAATGCAGGCTGCGGCCCTGGCTTTGATTCTGAGGAATTCAAAAAGGCTGGGCACTATGTTGTGGGAGCGGACTTTGACAAGAAGCTTGTTGATTTTGCATTAGAGAAGGGCTTTCAGCAGGAAGGCAAAGTTGTTGATTTGAATGGAACGCTTCCATTCAAGGATAATGAATTTGATATTGTTTTCTGCAGTGAAGTGGTTGAGCATCTCCCAATAATAAGCATTTTCCTGAAAGAGTGTAATCGCGTATTGAAGCATGGCGGACTGCTTTTGCTCACAACAGACAATCCCACCTACTTCAAGAACAGAATCAAGTTCTTGTTCGGGAGAGCAGACTTTTTGGTGCACCAGCCGCACGTGCATTTGTACACACCGGCGAAAATGCAGGAGTTTCTTGAAGAGAACGGCTTCACCGTGTTGAAGAAAAAGAACATCGGGCATTTCTTCTTCGCTTCATTGGGGGATGTTTACTTGGTTGTGGCGAGAAAAAGAGGGTGAAAGAATTCCAGGGATGAAAAGAATACCAAGAAAACCGAAAAGAAGGCACCGTAGGGCAATGACAGGATTAGAAATGGATTTAATGAAAGGAGCAGTCCAGGCATTTGAAAGAGCAGTAGTGGAGCTAACAAAGGGCCAAAAACCAAACGAAATAATCGGCAAGAGAGAACAGCTAATATCATTTTTTGACGTAGTTGTTAAGGGAAGAGAAGATGCACTTTCAGAAACCCAAAGGCGAATGGCAGAGCATATTATACAAACTTTGAAAAAGCCAAACCTGACAGTCTGTGATCTACAAGAAATCATTGGTAAGTATACTTGCATATTCAAGGTATGGCCTAGCAGGTTCGAGAGATGAGAATAAATGAAAATACTGCTTTTGAATCCCCCATTTTTGCCAAGGTTTTCCCGCTCGAGCAGGAGCCCTGCCGTAACAAAGGGCGGAACAATTTATTATCCGCTGTGGCTTTCTTATGCGACAGGTGTGTTGGAGAAAGCAGGGCATCGCTGTAAGCTTGTGGATGCCCCTGCTGAAGGGATTTCACTGGAGGGGGTGCTTGAGATTGCCAGGGAATTTAAGCCAGAAATGGCTGTGCTGGATACGAGCACGGCGAGTATCCACAATGATGTAAGGGTGTTGGAGAAAATAAAGAGGCAGTGTGAGTGTTTTGGCGTACTTGTAGGAACGCATGTGAGTGCTCTCCCCTTGGAAACAATGAAGATGAGTGAATCAATTGATGCAATTGCTGTGAGGGAATATGATTATACGCTGAGGGAGCTTGCTGAAGAGCTCTTGGGGGGGAAGCCAGGGCTGGAGAACGTGCTTGGCATTGTTTTTCGGAAAGGGAAGAAAATTGTGAAGAACAAGGAAAGGAAACCGATAGAGAATTTGGATGAGCTGCCCTTTGTGAGCAGGGTGTATAAGAGGCATCTGAATTACAAGAACTACTTTTACAGCGCGAATTTGTGGCCGGAGGTAACCATAGTTACGGGTAGGGGCTGCCCTTATAACTGCCTGTTCTGCAACTGGGTACAGAACCTTAATCCTGGAGCGTATAGAAAGAGAAGTATTGGGAATGTGATTGGAGAATTGCGCTTTATTGAAAAAAATTTTCCCAGCGTTAAGGAAGTTTTCCTTGAGGATGATACTTTTACAGAGGACTTTGATAGGGTGCGAGAATTTTGCAGGGCGAAGATTGCAGCTGGCATCAAAATAAAGTGGAGCTGCAATGCAAGGGCTGATGTTCCTAGCGATGTGCTACAGCTGATGAAGGAGGCTGGGTGCAGGCTGCTGTGCGTGGGCTTTGAGAGCGGGAGCCAGCAGATTCTGAACGATGCCAGGAAGGGCACGAAAATTGTGACGATTGAGAAGTTTATGCAGGATGCGAAAAAAGCAGGAATACTGGTGCATGGCTGCTTCATGATTGGAAATATAGGGGAAACGACTGAAACTGCTCGCACCACAATAGAGTTTGCGAAGCGGCTTAATCCTGATTCTGCACAATTCTTCCCAATAATGGTTTATCCTGGAACTGGAAGCTATCGCTACTTCCAAAAAAAGGGCTGGCTTGTTACTGAGGATTACAGGAAATGGTTGGACAGCGAGGGCGGCCATAACTGCATAGTTTCCACGCCGAGCATGAGCAACATGGAGCTGGTAAAGTGGTGTGATAGAGGCAGGCAGGAATTCTATTTAAGGCCAGGCTATGTTCTTGGAAAGGGAGTGCAGATAGTGAGGAATCCGGAGGAAGCTGGTAGGATTGTGAGAAGCGCTTTCACCCTGGGAAAGTATCTGCTGAGGGGAAGCAAGGGGGCGGGGAAATGAAGGCGAGTGTAATTATCCCGGCTTACAATGCGGAGAGAACAATTGGGCAATGCCTAGAATCTTTGAAGCAGCAATCATTCAAGGATTTTGAAATTATAGTGGTTGATGACGGCAGCAAGGACAGGACAATTGAGGTTGCAAGGCAGTTTAAGGGAGTAAAGGTTTTGCAGCAGGGTAATGCAGGGCCTGCAGCTGCAAGGAATTTGGGGGCGGAAAAGGCAAAGGGCAGTATAATTGTTTTTTTGGACAGTGACTGTATTGCAAGCAAGGACTGGCTCAAGCAGATGGTTGCCCCCTTTTCTGAAAGTGCTATTGTGGGGGTGCAGGGCAGGTATAAGACACAACAGGGCAAAGTTATTGCAAGGTTCATACAGCTGGAGATAGAGGAGCGCTACAGAAAGATGATGCGCTACCCTCATATTGATTTTATTGGGAGCTATGCCGCTGCTTACAGGAAGGACATCTTTGATGCGATGCATGGCTTTGACACTTCTTTTCCGATGGCCTCTGGAGAGGATACCGATCTAAGTTTCAGGATAAATGAAGTTGGGCACAAGATGGTTTTCAATCCAGAGGCCATTGTTTTTCATAGGCATCCGGAATCGCTGCGGAAATATTTGAAGGTAAAATTCTTTCGCGCGTTGTGGAGGATGAAGATTTACAAGAAGCACAAGAGGAAAATGGTGAAGGATGCTTACA
>JAFCCK010000057.1 GCA_017610245.1 Candidatus Iainarchaeum sp. | reverse complement strand
TGTGAATGCCCTGCCCAAAACCAGGAGCGGGAAAATAATGAGGCGCTTTTTTCTCTTTTTTCTAGTGAATGAAAAGCTGGGGGACGCTACCACCCTGCAAAATCAGGCAGTTGTGGATTATCTGAAGAAGGTTGTTGGGTACAAGGGCTAGCGTAATTTTTATAATTCATGACTTGTTTCTCGGGCTCTTTAAATCTGAGGCGCGTAGTAGATTTTTTCTGCTTTGAAAACAGTTATCCAGCTGAATTCTTTTATTATTTCGGGGAATTTGCTTCTTATTTCCCTCATTAGTTCATGGAATTGCTTTGTACCAGGCAACATTGCCTCAAACTCCAAATCAGAAATTCCGACAGCCTCTGTCACAAACATTACATCTGTTTTGCTCTTGAGGAAATAAATGAGCTGTGAGTATTTCCCGGCTGAAAGGTTCTGCAGCCGCAGAAAAACCTTGTGCCAAGTTCGCCCAATTTTCGCATAATCCAAAAGAACCATATAGCCTAAAATCACCCTATTTTTTTCAAGGTTTTTTATCCTGTATTTTACTGTTTTGTCCGAAACACCCAGCTGTCTGCTTATGTCAACAAGCGATGCCCTACTGTTTTTTGCCAGTATGTCAAGAATTTTGCTGTCAAGCTCGTCTATCTCAAAGCGGGAAAACTTTTGCTCCATAATGAATTCGTTCAATGTTTTTTCATTTGTGAGGTAACGGTGGGAAATGTGGTGTGCCCTCACAATGAAAGAAACATCAACTGCCTTAAGAAACTCCCCGAACTTGAATTTAAGCTCCTTTACTGCATTATCAAAATCAAGCAGGTCCCTTGACCAGAGTATTATTGCAAGGTCATATGCCCCATCAAGTTTCAATACCCAGCCAACATCCTTCATCTTCAAGACAAATTCAACAATATCATCTTCATTGTAACTGCCCTGCAGTTTTATCCAGAGCCTTGCGCTTTGCCTCTGCAATTTAAAAACATCTATTACTGCATAATAGCTAAGTATCACCTTATTTCTCTCAAGCTTTTCTAGGCGCTTTTTAACCGCCTGCTTTGAAAGCCGCACACTCTTGGCCAGGGAAGCTATTGGCTGCCTAGAATTCTTGTCCAATTCAACCAGTAATTTCCTATCAATTAGGTCCAATTTGTACATATATTAACAATTGTAAAAAAGAATTAATAAATTTTTCTATTAGTTCCTAAAAACGTTAAAAATTATTATTAATCAGGTCACGGGTAAGGTTATTATGGGGGCATGTGATATGAATGCCTGGATTAAGGGACTGTCAACAAAAAGGCAGGAAAGGGGAAAAGCTGCTGGCGGATGTCGCAGCTCAAGGCTCTGAGTGGTGAATGGAATGAACAACGGCTGGTTGAGAGGCTTGGCCGGGAAAAGGCAAGCTAAGGTTTTGAGGACAACCCAGTCAGGAACAATGCCCTTGAGGTGAAAGAAGATGAATAGCTGGATAACTAAAATGGCCGGGAAAAGGCAGGCAAAGGAGCAGCAGCCTGCTGACATGAGTTTTAGGTGAATTCATGCAAGAAAGCTGGATTAAAGGCTTGGCTGAAAAGAGGCAGAAGAAGCTTGACCTAAAAAGATACGCGAGCGCATCAAATTACTGAATTTTGAGGCATTGCCATGCAAAATGATTGGATTAAAGATAAAATTGTGGAAAGGCAAAGCAAATTCAATCTAAAGAGGCATGCCTCTGTCTCAGACCATTAAAATTATGATTGAGGGGTTCAGTGTACACTTGCTTAACTAGGCTTAGGGATCTAAGAAGCAGCGATGTTCTATACTTTCCAAAAGTTGAGAGCCTTGCAATCGGCTACTTGGCTGGCTACCTCAGGGCCGGTTCTTTCAAAGTAAATATTGTGGATGAGGAAGTTTGCAGGCTTCCAAGGGAGCAAACAGTAAAGCAACTGTTGAAAGCTGATTTGATTGGCTTCACTGCAATAGCCAAGCCGCAGATCTTTTCAATCATTGAAACAGTGAAAGAGCTAAAGAGGCAAGGGAGCAATGCACACATAACCATTGGCGGGCAGTATGCAACCTTTTTGTACAAGAAGCTGTTGGGCTTGAATGCTGTCTTTGATTCTGTTGTTAGATTTGAGGGCGAGGAAACTTTTGTTGAACTGGCTTCTGCAGTTGAGCAGGAGAGAAAGCTTGGTGAAATTAGAGGGCTAGCGTTTAAGGAGGAGGGAAAAATAAGGGAGAACCCAATAAGACCACTTATTGAAAATCTGGATTCAATGCCCTTTCCAGCAAGGGATACTCTCCCCAAAGTACTACTACAAGGCGGATTGCCTGTGATTTCCTCAAGCAGGGGCTGCTATAACAAATGCAGTTATTGTAGCATAAGCAGGTTTTATTCAACCCCAAGTGGAAAAGCGTTCAGGCTCAGAAGCAGCGCAAACGTATTGGCTGAATTGCAGCAATTGAAGGAGAATTTTCCAGCAGTAAATGAAATCTGGTTTGTGGACGACAATTTTGTAATGCCTGGTGAAAAGGGCTGGCAGAGAATAGTGGAATTGTGCAAGGGAATCAAAAAATTGGGATTGGAATTTGATATTTATTTGAGGGCAAGCGATATAAATGAAAAATTGCTAAGACTTCTAAAGGGAGCGGGACTGCAGAATATTTTTGTTGGAGCAGAAGCGGCAAATGATTTTACATTGCAGAAGATTTTCAACAAGAACATTTCTGCAAAGCAAACACTGGAAGCAATTAAGCTATGCAACAGGATGGGTGTAAGTGTTGATCCTGGGTTCATAATGTTTCATCCCTGGAGTACTATGAAAGAAATTGAGCAAAACATAAAATTCCTGGAGGAAACCAAGCAGTACACCTTGTATGGAATTGTGAGCTATTTAACCCCATATAGCTTCGCCCCAATTGGAAAGAGAATGTTGCTGGGAGAGATGCCTTACAAAAAGCCGGGGGATTTGCCAAAGAGTGAATTGAATGATTTCGTTCCATATGAAATAATAGATGAGAGAACAGAGCTTATGCTCTCGCTTGTTCTTGACGCCTTTGAGGAGTTCAAGAGCCTGCCTCAGGCATTCTCAAGGCTAAAGCAACGGATTAGGAGACTTAAATCGGAGGGAAGAGAAAAAGAAGCAAGAAGGTTGCAGGATGTATGGTATTGCTGGTTCAAAGAAATGAATCAGGCGGGAATGCACTTCTTTAAGGAATTATTTTATTTTCTAAAAGAAGCAGAATTGAAGGACAGTGAAATAAAGCCTTTCTTTAGAAAATTCAAGGCAAGGATAAGACAGTACATTGGAAAAGCTAAGAAGGATTTAAATAAATCAATAGCCTAATTATTTAGCTGACTTCATTTCGTCCCAGTTTCCTTCTCAATCCACTTCTCTGCCTTGCTGTTTATGTTGGTTTCAAATAATTCTATCACTGGCAGCTCGTATCTGTTCAGCTTCTCCACCTCTTTCTGCACCTTGCCTTTCAGCTGCTCCCTTGTTTTTATTATAAGCAGTGCTTCATCCGCCTCTTCCAGCTTCCCCTTCCACCAGTACATTGAATCAATCTCAGGCACAACATTTGCGCAGGCAATCACCCTCTTCTCAAGCAAATGTTTTGCTATCTTCCTTGCCTCATCAATTCCTGAACAGGTTATGAAACCAATTACGGTCATGGTAGGAATTCCTCGTTCTTTATCTTTTTGGGCAGGTATTCAGTTGCAACAAACTCCAAGCTTTTGTTTGCAAGGGCCTGCTGCTCTATCCTGATTTTTTCACTTATTGCCTTCTTCAGCTGGGCGCGCCATTCCTTGTTTTTAAACCAAGGGTAATCCAGCATCTCCTTTGCCCTCTTTATGTCCCCCTCTTTCATTTTCTCTGTAACGTTCTGCAGCTTGAATGTTTCAACATCATCCAGCGTCATTCCAACATAGCACGCATCCGGGCACGCAAGGAAATCAGAGTGCGCAGCCAGCGCCATGCTCCCTTGCTTTATAACGCTGTAAATGTACCAACCGTAGGGGTCTCCATCTGTAAATACAATGACCGGGAGCTTTTCCTCCGCATGCAACCTATGCACTAATCTCCTAGTCCCCCTAGCTGCCTGCCCGCCGGTGCTTACAAGAATCGCCTTGTTTTTTTGTGCAAACCGCTCCTCAACAAGCCTTTCATACATTGCCTCTGTCTCGATAACCAGAACATACTTTGCATTCACTTTCACTATCTCAATTTCCTCTGGTTCGATGCGGGACATAATGCTCCAACCGCCCCTTCCGAGCTTTGCGCAGTTGAATTTGTCGTTCTGGTGCATCTTGTCCCTGAGCGTAATATCCCCATAGAGTGTTCCCTTTGGGTTTGCATGCAAATTCAGCTTCTCCCTAATGCTGTCAATGCTGTGCTCCAAATCAACAATGCAGGAATCTGATTCAGTCTGGCTGTCAAAGGTGTTCTCCTTGCTGTTTGGAACAGTGTGCTTTAACTCATAGTAAATTTCTCTGATGCTTGCTGTTTTGTTGTGGTCCAAGTAGTCGCGGGTTTTAGCTGCGACCATTACTGTTTGCATGAATTTTCTCGCATGTCCAACATTCAAAAAGTTTCTCGATGTTTCCTTGTCCCCCAAAATAAGAATGCCCCTCTCTTCATCAAACTCTACGTTGCTCCTCCCCCTTAGCTGCGTTTTGAATTCGGGGTCCCTGCCCTTCATTATATCAGTTACCATCTCTTTTCCAATTGCCTCGAGCTTTTTTGCAATCTGCTTGGGGCTTTCCTTCTCCCTTGCATTACTTTTCGCCCTTAGCTTTCTTTGCTTTGCCTTTTTTGCCATTCTCCTCACCCTTTTTTTCCTTTAGCGCTTCATTATTTTCTTTCTCCAGCTCTACTTCCTTTGCCTCCTCCAGGCGCAATTTATTCAGCACCATCCTCTCAAGCTTTTTCTGCAGCTTGCCCTTGTTTGCTTCGGTTAGGCTATTTAATGCAGCAACAACCTCTGGAATATACTTGTAAAACAGCTCCCTCTTCATCTGCTTTTCCTGTTCTCTTCTCTTGCCTGCAATATAGGTGCCTGCCTTTCTCCCGCTCTGCATCAGGGCCAGCCTAATTTCCTCCATCACTTCATCCTCATCAGCGATTGCCTGCTTTCCAGCCCCAGTGTAAGGAATATGAACTGAGATGAAATTCACAAGCACTGTAAGGGGCGCCTTCTCAACATCCTTTATGTCATAGCGCTTCCAGTCAATGCTGTGAACAGCCTTTGTTATTGCGCAGTTTCCGGCGTCAAACAGCAGCGGAGCCCTGTTCGCAAACCTCATTATTTCAAGCCTTTTCTCCAGCCCTTCAGCACCACTCACTGTTCTACCTGCTTTCCCACCGTAAGCTATTGCTATCTCTACCTGGAAAGGAAAGCCCCCAGCATAAACCTGCGGTTTCCTTGTAAGGACGGTTAGGAATTCCGGTTCAACAATGCTCTGCAAGCTCTTCTTTATCTGCTCCTCCCCAATCGGCCTTAGTGCATCTCCACTTGGGGCGATAAAGTCAACCTCTTTAAATGCATCTATTATTTGTTCCGCTTCCCCCCAGCCAAGCTGTTTGGGGTCCTTGTGTAAGTCAAATTCCACCCTCTTCGCTATCTCCTCAACACTCTTCTGGCCCATCCTATCAAAATCGTTCTTTAGGAAGCTCACCACTTTTCTCGCATCAGTGTATTTCGCAAGTGTAATCAATTCATCAACTGTAACGCCCTTTGGGTGTGGCTTCACAACTCTGGGAGGCTGGGGCACTTTGTTCATTGTTCTCTTGAACGAAACCTTCTGCCCCGCTGGGTCTCTAAAAGTGATTTGGGCATGTGGGTTTGCAATCGCTGTTCTCCTTAAATACTCCATCGGTCCCTGCTCGCTTTCCCTGTAAAGAACCCCCTTGAATTTTGCTTGCACTGCCAATCCACGAAAATCCCTCTTGAGCTCCTTCTTGTTCACAATCTTTGGCTCATTTCTCTTTGGGTCAATGCTCAATTCTAGTGAAACCACTTTTCCATTGCCCTCGCCAGTAATCACTTTGATTGGTTTTCCAGTTGTCATCTGGCTCAGCATGGTGCACCCAGACGCGCCTATCCCTTGCTGACCGCGAGACTGCATCATTCTATGGAACTTTGTTCCAGCAAGCAGTTTTCCTAATGCCTTTCCAACTGTTCTCTCTGTTAAGCCCGGGCCATTGTCCTTCACTGTTAACTCATAGTATTCCGGGCCAAGCTCGTCAATCTTTACATCGATATCTGGCAATATGTTTGCTTCCT
>JAFCCK010000056.1 GCA_017610245.1 Candidatus Iainarchaeum sp. | reverse complement strand
TGCTCATTTAAATAGTTTTTCCCCTGCTCAAGCAGCGTTTGCTATAGCTTCAAATCCTTAATCATTTGATAAGGTAAAAAGGCAGCTTAAAGTCTTTTCTTTAAATCTGCCACTACCTGCCTGTAGGGAACCATGCTTTTTGTTAGCTTGCTTAGGTCTCTTTCATATTCCATTTTAGAAATGATTCTGCTGAAATCAAGCTTTGGTTTCCTACCAACCATGGCTGCCTTCCTTTCAAACAGCTTTCTGTCAAACTTTATGCCCTTTTTCATCAAAAACCACGCATCAAACAGGTCTCTGCCCTTCTTTCTCTCGAAAATTGCCAATACTTTCTCTGCCAGCAACTCTTTTTCACTCATTGACCTAACTAAAAAGTTTTTTGGCGTTTCAGGATATTCGGATGCAACCAAGTTCCACTCCGGTTTCGTCATTTTGCCAAGCCTGTAGCCTGCATCAACTCTAAATTTATTCATGGATACTTTGCTGCCGGTAAACAGCGGTCCCTGGAAAGAAATTTCGGCAGTGTAAGCCTCCTTGAAAAGCTCTTCCCTCTTCATCTTGCTCTTTATCCCAATTAATTCAATTTGCCGTAAAACCTGCCTGACTTGCCCCTGAAATCTTTTTGGATTCTTAATGTTGAAATCAAGGTCTTCACTGAATCTATCCAAGCCAAAAAGGTATTTGAGGCAAGTGCCGCCCTTAAAAACGGCTTCATCGAATCGCTTGTAGTAGTTATATAAAAACAGCTTCAGCAGGTAATCCTTTTCCTGCTGGTAAAGAGGCAAACCACTTTGCTTTGCAATAGCAACCAGCCGCTCTCTTAAAATCATAATAGTCCCCCCTCTTCAATTGAATCATTAACAATAATGTTCCATCTTTTATTATATTTGCTGGACTTGCTCTTTGCAGGATTCAATTTGACAAAGCCGCTGCTCCTCCTTGTGTGAATCCTTTTCAGCAGGTTTCGGGACAGAGAAAGCCCCAACTCTTCAACCAAGTAACCAATCCTCGAATTAAAGCTCTTGTTGTTCACTTTTAACAGGAGTTTAACAAACACCCTTTTATCTATTTCACCCCAGGCATTGCGCAGGCATTTGACGAACTCAGCGAATCCACCCACATTCTCAAAACTGGCAGCAGAATCAACCAGTACCTTTTCCTTTGAAGCAATAGAAAAGCCTTCTCTTCTAATGTATCCAGAAAAGTTCTCTGGCTTAACGCTTATGGGCTGAATTCTAATTTCCCGTAGCTGCACTTTCTTGAATTGCTTGGGAACAGCAATCTGCACAACGCTAGGCTGCTGCTCGGTGAAGCCATAAAATGAAAGACCTGACCAAAAGCTTACATATGAAGGAATGAAGGCTGCGGTTGCAACAGCAAACCTGCTCTCGGAAAGCGTTTCTTCAAGGCAGTACTTGTTTCTTAGAATTTTAACTATGATGCCCTTCTTCGCAAGCGAAGCCAGGAGGTTATGCACTCTTGTATTGCTAAAACCACTCAGCCTCTGCGCTTCTGAAACCCCAAAAACAAACATGCCGCTGCCTGAAATCCTATTAAGGAGTCGGCTCTCAAGGGCAGAAACGCTTTTATAATTTGTATTCTTATATTGTATTTTTTCCATTATAATACTATATATGTTATAATTTAAAAAACTTTCGTTTTTGCCATCTCCCATCACAGCTTCAAATCCTCAATCATCCGCTCCAAACTCAAGGTTTTTGCCTAGTCTCTCAGCAGCCGCATGTATGCCCTTCCTCTTGAGGTATTGACTATTCTCTTGGGATTAATCTTCCCGGCGTAAATCGCATACAACAGCAGGGCTGTTTTATAGTCGCCAATGCCCTTGAAAAGATTTTTGGCAAAAGCAGCCCTGCAGCCGATAGCTTTAAATATTTTCTCTACGCAATTATTTTAGTGATAGCATGCAAGGCGATTCACTTTGGCTTCGCTGAATTCTCTTTTCCTGATTTAACTAGCCTTGCAAGTGCGGAATTTTCTTGTTCTAGACCTAGCCATTTTTGGGTTTGGGTCTGGCGCTGCTCGTAGGAGCAAGCAAACAAATTTTCTTCAGGGGTCATAGCATAACCTGGTAGTGCGGGCGGCTCCAGACCGTCATATCGGGGTTCAAATCCCCGTGACCCCATTGCGGCTTTTCTTTTAGAAAAAGAAAAGCACGCCATGCAAAAGAAAACTAAGTTTCAAGGAAAAAGTAAAGGCGAGAAAATGGATTTCCTGAAGAAGATTCAAGATGCTCCTATCGGAGCAATAGTCCCTGTGTATAAGGAGCTTAATTTGGGCAGCCACTGCCCTGTTGAATTCTTTGCAAAGCTGAGCGATTACGGCAGGAAAGAAAACAGCATCCTGCTTGAGAGCGCTGATATCATGAAAAAATACGGTGAGAAAAGTTTGGGTAGTGCGAATCCCTGTCTGCGGGTGCAGGGAAAGGGCAGCAGCTTTTCCATTCTCGCGTTAAACCCGGTGGGCGAGCGCTTCCTTGAATTCATAAAGGATGATTTCGGCTTCTGTGAGAATGTTAAGGCTGGCAAAAAGGAAATTACCGGGCAATTAAAACCCCCTAAGAAAATGGTTTCTGAGGAGGAGAGGCTGCTTTTGAAAACCCATGCAGATATTCTCAGGGCGATTGCATTTAAATTCACCCCTACTGAAAAGCCGTTTGTCCCTTATGCTGGGCTGTTTGGCGCGATAAGCTATGATTTTATAGACCAGTTTGAGCAGCTTCCCCCAAACAAGAGGGATGAATTGAAAGATCCCGACTATGAAATGCTTTTCCTTGATAACCTTTTCCTCATGGACCACCAAACAAAGAAGCTCATTTTCATTGCAAATGCCCTAAAAACAGATGAAAACAGCAAGGAGCTGCATGAAGAGTGCATGCTCACAATCGCGGATTATGAGAAGAAGCTAGGGGAAGAGGTTCCGGCAGGAAAAATGGCAAAGGGCGCAACAGTAAAGCTTTCGACTGATACCCCTAGGGGGGAATTTGAGAAAATCGTTGAGAAAATGAAAGAGCACATTATTGCTGGGGACATTTTCCAAGCAGTTCCGTCGCGCACTATAATTGCGAAGTATGGTTGCGAGGAATTGGACATTTACAGGCAGTTGCGGCAACTTAACCCCTCACCCTATATGTTCTATTTCAGGAACAGTGAAGGCACGCTGCTGGGAAGCAGCCCTGAAACATTCCTGAAGGTTGAAGGGGAAAAGCAAAAGCTAGTGGAAATTCGTCCAATTGCTGGGACAAGAAAACGCGGGATTGTAAACGGAAAGTTGGATGCACGCTTGGATTTAAGGCTTGAGAATGAGCTGAGAAAGGATGAAAAGGAATTGGCGGAACACACAATGCTGGTTGATTTGGCGCGCAATGATGTAGCAAGAGTTTCTGTTCCTGGGAGCAGGATAGTGGACAAGCCGTATATGGTTGAAAGATACAGCCATGTGATGCATCTTGTCAGCAATGTTAGGGGTGTTCTAAAGCCAGGGCTGGATGCGCTGCATGCATACCTTGCTTCCATGAACATGGGCACTCTAACTGGCGCGCCAAAAATCAAAGCAATGGAATTGATAAGGGAACATGAGAAAACCGCTAGGGGCTTCTATGGGGGCGCAGTCGGCTACTTAACACCAGATGGGAACTTTGATTCCTGCATTGTAATCAGGAGCATGAGGCTTAAGGGCGGCAGGGCATATATTAGGGCTGGAGCAGGCATTGTGTACGACAGCGTTCCTAGCAGGGAGTTTCAGGAAACCGAGAGCAAGGCAAGGGCATGCCTTGAGGCACTGCAGCTGGCGCAATCTAAGGGTGGTTCAAAATGAATGTGTTATTCATAGATAACTTTGATTCCTTTACCTACAACCTTGTGGACGAGTTTGCAAAGCGCGGCTGCAATGTCCTTGTCTACAGGAACAACACCCCAATGGAAAAGATTGAAGAAATTGTGGCAGAATTCAAGCCAAAGCTAATTGTTGTCAGCCCTGGGCCTAGCTCCCCCAAGGAAGCGGGAATTTCAATCCCCATCATAAAGAAATTTGCTGGAAAAATTCCCATTTTTGGCGTCTGTTTAGGACACCAGGCAATTATAGAAGCGTTTGGCGGCACTGTCGGGAAATGCGGGGAAACAGTGCATGGAAAGCCATCCAGCGTTGAGCATGACAACAAAACAATTTTCTCTGGTCTAAAAAACCCATTCAAGGCAGGGCGCTATCACTCACTTACAGGTTTAAATATTCCTTCGTGCCTTGCTATTAGTGCCCACACAGGGGAAATTGTAATGGGGGTTAGGCATAAGGAGCATTTTGTGGAGGGGGTGCAGTTCCATCCGGAAAGCATCCTAACTCCCGAAGGGGGAAAGGTTATTGAGAATTTGATTAGGATGGTGGGAAAATGATTGATTCTGCAATTGAACAGGTTTCCAAGGGAGCATCCCTTTCAAGGGAGCAGGCAAAAGAGGTTTTTGACGAAATAATGTCAGGAAAGGCCCCAACAGAAAAGATTGCAGAGCTGCTCAAGGCCCTTGCCGAGAAGGGAGAAACAGTTGATGAAATAGTGGGAGCGGCAGAATCCATGCGCGCTGTAGTTGCAGAAGTGAAACCAAAAGTTGATGCTCCCCTGCTTGATGTAGTGGGAACTGGCGGCGATAAGAAACACACTTTCAATATTAGCACTGCTGCTGCGATTGTTGCAGCAGGGGCTGGCTGTTATGTAGCAAAACACGGCAACCGCTCAATAACAAGCAAGTGCGGGGCAGCAGATGTTCTGGAAAAGCTGGGAGTAAAGCTCGAGTGCAGCAATGAACAAAATGCGGCAATGATTGAAAAAATTGGCATTGCATTTTTATTTGCGCCGTGCCACCATCCTGCAATGCGCTATGCAATGCCCGCGCGAAAGCAGCTTGGCATTAGAACAATTTTCAACATCCTTGGGCCAATTACAAACCCTGCAAATGCGCAAACTTATCTGCTTGGGGTTTTTGATGCAGGGCTTGCTGAAAAGCTGGCGCAAGTTCTGGCTGATTTGGGAACAGAGCACGCGTTGGTAGTGCATGGCAATGACGGCTTTGATGAAATTTCCCTATGTGATTCCACAACAGTGTTTGAGGTAAAAGGCAGCAGCGTGCAGCAATATGAAATTTCCCCAGAACAATTTGGTTTCGCGCCTTGCAGCGAGCAGCAACTTGCAGTAGAAAACGTTGACCAATCAGCAGCAATCATGAGGGCAATTTTGGAGAGGAAAGAAAAGGGAGCAAAGCGCGATGTTGTGCTGCTGAATGCAGGGGCGGCAATCTATGCAAACGGGAAGGCTGAAAGCATTGAAGAGGGCATTGCGAAGGCAAGGGAGAGCATTGGTTCCGGAAACGCCCTGGGCAAACTGCAGCAGCTTGTGGAGGGGAGCAATAGATGAGGCTGAGAAAGTCCCCAAAAAAGCCGAAGGAGATTGTTACACTGGTTGACCTGGGCGCGGGAAAGATTCCTGAAAGGGTTGCAGACCTTGCTTTCAGGCACCCTAAAAAGAGGTTTGAGGCAGTTGATAAGGCCACGCCAAGAAGGAGATCTAGTACCATCAATGCAATCCGGAAAAAAGCAATGCCTGATTTGAAGAGAAGGCCTGATTCGAGCGTTAAAATAATCAACACGGATTTCTTGCTTTCTCACATGATTTTAAAAAAACTTGAAAAAAGGCAGCTTAAGGTAAATCCAGAGAAACCTATTCCGCGGGCTTTTTTGAGGCAGGTCAGGCGTGTCCTTGTCCCAAATGGCAGGTTTTACATTACCACCGAGAAGACCATGGCCAAATTCTATTTGCCGCAGCTTAGAAAATTTTTCGGCGAAAAGAATGTTTCCGCAAGGCCGCCCAGTCCGGCAGAAATCAAAACTCATCATATGAGAGTAAGATTAGAGGATGGAGTCGAAATGATAAGAATAGTATGTGCAAACCGAAAGGGGCGAAGGGCATGAAGGGCATTATCAGGGACATTATTGAGGCAAAGGAGAAAGAGGTTGCTGCGCGCAAAAAAGAAAAGCCATTGGGAGAGCTCAAAAAGGAAGCGAAGCCCGCAGAAAGGAATTTCAAGCAGGCGCTCGAATCAAAGAAGCACCCAATTAATTTGATTGCAGAAATAAAAAAGGCCTCTCCATCGGCAGGGCTGCTGCGCCAGGATTTTGATGTGAGACAGATTGCCTCAATTTACAATTCCCATGCCCAGGCAATTTCTGTGATTACCGACGAAAAATTCTTCCAAGGGAGCAGCGCGTTTATTAATGAAGTTAAAGAGGTTTCACAGCTCCCAGTGCTGCGAAAGGATTTCATTATTGACGAAT
>JAFCCK010000055.1 GCA_017610245.1 Candidatus Iainarchaeum sp. | reverse complement strand
CCCGCTGAGAAAAGCAATCAAAGCGAGAAGCATTGCAG
Organism: Candidatus Iainarchaeum sp.; assembly: GCA_017610245.1. Lineage (GTDB taxonomy): Archaea > Iainarchaeota > Iainarchaeia > Iainarchaeales > JAFCCK01. The sequence goes on along the minus strand of JAFCCK010000055.1, from coordinate 6,331 downwards.
CCTTATGCATCTTCTGTACCTTACTGTAATTTTGTGCTACAACAAACTTAAAAGAGTAAAGAAAGCCAATGTTTGCAATTGAAAGAAGAGCAAAAAAAGCAATGCCACCGAAGGAAAACGCAAGCCAGGGGACATAGCTGAGAACAACAGCTGCAAGCAGGCACCCAAGCACAAGATACTTTGATGCTGAAATGCCTGCAACCATTGGAAGGCTAACCTTGAAGCCCCTATCCTGCTGCATGTCCTCAATGTCCTTTACAATCTCCCTGGCAGCATTTGCAAGCAACGCTGCGAGCGCGAAAAATAGAACAATACCGTAATTGCTGGGGAGAGATGCCCCAAAAATAAGGGTGAATGCTGTACCAGAAGCAACAACCCAGTTGCCGAGATATTTGAATTTTGGCAAATACTTTGAATAGGCAATGAAGAGTAGAGTGAATGCAAAAGCAATTGCAAAGCTCTGCAGGGGCAGATAATAGAATGCAACAAGGTTTGCGAGCAGGAAAAGCACAAGGGAATAGTACAGCACAGCCCTTGCGGAAACCCTGCCGCTCGGAATCGGCTTGTTTGGGTGTAAGTGGGCATCTATTGCTGCATCATATACATCATTGATTGCAATTCCAGCTCCACACACAAGAAAAGCGACAGCCATTGCAATTGCAAGCGGAATGCTGAAGGAAATTCCCAGCATTGCAATGCTGTATCCGATGAAAACCCCGATGGCTGCCATTACGCAGTTCAAAGGCCTTAAAATTTCCAGGTATGCCTTTATGCTCATCTAAATCAAATCTATTATTATCTAAAATAATTTAAAAAAAGAGCATAAAAAGAGGAAAAAATTAAAGATAGGCTTTTTCAGCACTTTCCGCGCTTTTCTTTTTCCCTATCTTTTCCAGGGCAAGCTTCGCTGCCTTTTCCCCTGACAGGAACATTGCCCCAAAAATCGGGCCCATCCTGGGCAGGCCAAAGGCACCATTAGCTGCCATCCCTGCTACAATCAGCCCGGGATATATTTCTGTTGTGTTTTCAACGGTTGCTTTTTCCGCTTCCTCGGCCCACATGCTGCCCTCTCTCCCTTCTACTTGGAAACCTATCTTCTCCCCAGCAACCTTTGCAACCTCTGCCCTATGACCTGTTGCGTCAATCACCATCTTGCTCTTGAATGCAAGTGGGTCAACACAGGTAATCCAGCTAGGCAATTCACTTACAGCATGCCAGTTTGCAACCACTCCTTTAATTCCATCCTTCCTGTAAATTACATCAACCACTTCAACGCCATTGAGCATTTTTGCCCCTGCATCAAATGCCTTTCCCAGCAATTTCACTGAAACCTCGTAGGCATCTGCAACAAATAAGTTTTCCTTATAGGGCTTTAGGGAATTTACATTGGCTTCAATCAAAATTCTTTCAGCCGGCTTTTCCACTACCAGCTTATTCATCAGCATCCCGCCAAGAAACATGCCCCCTCCTGGCTTGATGTTCCTCTCCATTATCAATGTTTTTGCTCCTGCCCCTGCAAGCTTTCTTGCAGCAACACTCCCTGCTGGACCGCTCCCTACAACAATAACATCTGTTTCTGTTAGACCATGCAGTTCTTCCAGATAGGAGCTAATGATTGCTTTGCTTATGTCTGCCTCATCCAATTTAAAAGCACCCATTGGCACCACCCCATTAAATAACCAGTATTATCTATTTAAAGTTAATCGTTGGTAGCACTGGCGTATTGAAGGGCTCTAAGGAATACAAGGAATAGAATTAGGGTTGCTCATAAAACATCATTTCTTCTTCGTAAATAAATCCCTCTATTTCCTTTATTGCCCCCTCCACAATTACCTTCTGTAGTTTAATCCTCGCTTCCTTTGGCAGTTTCCTGTAATATGCGTTAAGGTTTTTTGAAATGGCCACAGTAAGCTTTGCGGCTTCTTTGTCTGAAAGCTCATTCACGGGCTTTGAAATCTTCCTTCTTTGCATCTCCTCAGCTAAAAATTTATCCAATGTTTTTAGCCCTGCCCTTTCCAATGCCCTTGCAACAGTAAGCCTTACAGGAAGCGCAGTAGAGGTATCTATAAATGTAATAGCAAGCCTTTTCCTTTTTAGGGGGTCTGAAACCAGAATATTTCTTATTGAGAAATCCCCGGGGAGTAGCCCATTTTCCGCAAGCTTCATTCCTTCCCTCCTTATCAACCTAAGTAGCTGCTGAAGTTGGGTCTTACTCATCTCTGGAAAGCCTCTGAAGTACCGCCCCTGCTTCGAAAGTCTCTCCTTAAGCGGCACCATTCCGGGCTTTTCCCTCTTCCCATAAATAATCCTCTTTCCAATCTCAAGCCTGAACAATGGCATAGGTACAGCCTTACTTACTCTCCTTTGCCTCGTGGCATCAAACATTTCCCTTCTTTCCTCAGCTACTCTTTCAGGTGCAACCTCCTTGAACCTTATATCTCCAACCATACCACTCCTGCCTTTTGAAAGTACAGTCCTCCTCATCACAGGAGTCTCTTTTAACAGCGATTTCTTTTTTCTCTTTCTGTATTCAACAATCCGCCTTCTTCCCTCTGGAGTAACGGTAAGCGAAAAACCCTTCCCCTTGTACTTTCTGATTCCTCTCTTCTTCAATGAAGCCATGCTAAAGAATAATTGGTTTCTTGTTTATTTAATTATTTCCAATCTTTAGGCAATCCCAATCCCACTCCATGAAGAGTGGTAGAGCAACTCCAGCAGCTCGCCCTTTAAAAAGTTATTAAAAGCTTCCTGCCTCACAATTCTTAGTGAAATACATAAAATAGATTTTTGGAGAATATTAAGTGGTTGGCTGTTTAAAAATGCAGGGGAGAGAGGAATTAAAATGAAGATATTGGGGCTTTATTTTATCACCGACAGCGAACTGACAAAACAGGGCATAATGCAGGATGTCAAGGATGTAATTGAGGCTGGCTGCAGGATAGTGCAGTACAGGGAAAATGAGAAGGGAAGAAGAGAAATGGTTGAGGAAGCTGCTGAGATTGCTTCTCTTTGCAGGGAGAAAAATGTTTTGTTTATAGTGAACAATCACGTGGATGTTGCACTGGCAGTAAATGCCGATGGCGTGCACCTTGGCTGGCAGGATATGCCTGCTGCAATCGCGAGAAAATTGCTTGGAAAGGGCAAAATAATCGGTTTAAGCACCCATAGCGTGGAGGAATCAATTAAAGCAGAGGAACTTGGCGTTGATTACATTAGCATTGGGCCAATCTTTCACACCGACACAAAGAAAGATGCTGGAAAGCCTGTTGGCATTGGGCTAATAAGGGAGGTAAAGAAGGCAGTGAAATTGCCCATTGTTGCAATTGGTGGAATCAATGGAGAGAATTTGCAGCAGGTGTTAGAGGCAGGGGCTGATGCTGTTGCAATGATTTCGGCAATTGTGGCAAGCAACAATGTTGAGGAAACCGTGAAGATGATTGTGGGGAGAATAGATGACGCAGTTGGAGAGCGCTAGAAAGGGGAAGCTTACAGCAGAAATGAAAAGGGTTGCAAAGCAGGAAGGAATCTCCCAAAGAAAGCTGCTGAATGCTGTAAAGCGAGGTATTGTTGTAATTCCGGCAAACGAAAAGCACCGCAACCTTAAACCAATTGGGATTGGCGAGCAGCTTCGCACCAAAGTGAATGCAAATATTGGCACCTCTCCCAATGACAAGAGCCTGGCAAAGGAAAAGAAAAAGCTCAAGGTTGCGCTCGCTGCAGGAACAGACACAGTAATGGATTTAAGCATTGGCGGAAATATCAACAAAATAAGGAGGGAGCTGCTGAAAGCCTGTCCTGTTCCATTTGGAACAGTGCCCATCTACCAGGCAGTTGTTGGAAAAAATTTGGTTTCATTGGGTGAAGGGGATTTCCTAAGGGCGATTGAAACCCATATAAAGGACGGTGCGGACTTTATTACAGTGCATTCAGGGGTAAGGAGAAGGGCAATTCCTTTGGTGAAAAAGAGGGAGATGGGTGCTGTCAGCAGGGGCGGGAGCTTCCTACTAAAATGGATGGAGCACAATGGGCGGGAAAATCCGTTGTATGAGAACTTTGATTACATTCTTGACATGGCCCATGAGTATGATTGTACTCTCTCCTTGGGAGATGGCTTGAGACCTGGCTGTATTGCTGATGCAACTGATAGGGCGCAGCTAAGCGAGCTGAGAACATTAGGGGAACTGCAGAAAAGGGCATTTAAAAGGGGAGTGCAGTGCATGATTGAGGGTCCTGGGCATATTCCACTCAATCAAATAAAAAGGAATGTAGAGCTGGAAAAGAAATATTGCAGCAATGCCCCTTTCTATTGCTTAGGGCCTGTTGTTACTGATGTTGCCCCAGGCTATGACCACATAACATGCTCGATAGGAGGTGCACTAGGGGCTTACTACGGAATAAATTTCATCTGCTATGTAACCCCTGCAGAGCATTTGAAGTTGCCGGGTATTGAGGATGTTAGGGAGGGCGTTATTGCAGCAAGGATTGCTGCGCATGCAGCGGATGTTGGTAGGGGCATGCCAAAGGCGCTTGAGTGGGACAAAAAGATGGCAAAATATAGGAAGAAGCTTGATTGGAACGGGATGATTAAAACAGCATTGGATTGCGGCAAGGCATCGCAGTACAGGAAATCATCAAAGATGAAAACTGATGCGTGCAGCATGTGCGGCAGGTATTGTGCGCTGAAGGTGATGAAATGAAACTAAAGGAGATTGGGGAAATGGGGCTGGTTAAGAGAATTGCAAGAAAACCTTGGCGTAAAGGGGTGCTTGTCGGTATTGGAGATGACGCAGCAGTAATAAGGGTTGGCAAAAAGAAGTTGGTTGTAACAGTTGATTCATTGGTGCAGGATGACCACTTCTCCCTTAAATGGTTTTCCCCAAAGCAGGTGGGAATGAAGGCAATTGAAGTAAATGTTTCTGATATTGCAGCGATGAATGCCATGCCCCTGTATGCTTTGGTTTCGCTTTGCCTTCCCAGGGCAACGCCACTGAAATTTGTTGATGGGCTCTATAAAGGAATTTATTTCACTGCCGGGAAGTACGGCATTGATATAATTGGCGGAAATATAACCCATGGAAAGCAAATTGTTGTTGATGCCACAATGATTGGGGAGGCAAAAGGCAGGATTCCATTGAGGAGTAATGCAAAGCCCGGCGATGCGATTATTGTAAGTGGAAAGCTTGGGGCATCAACAGCAGGGCTGCGGTTGTTTCTGCGTAAGAAAAAAGGTTTCGCTGCGGTGAAGAGGAAACATACTGAGTCAAAGGCGCAGCTGAAAAAAGCCCATGCAATTGCAAAATATTCCAATGCAATGGAGGACTGCAGCGATGGCCTTGCGAGCGAAGTAAGGAATATTTGCGATGCAAGCAAGTGCGGCGCGGTATTGCAATGGGAGAAAATTCCTGTTTCAGCTGAAACCGTGAAGGCGGCAAAAGCATTGGGAAAGGATGGTCGCGAATTCGCGCTGTTTGGTGGAGAAGATTTTGAGCTCATTGCAACTGTTCCAAAGAGGAACTTGAAGAAAGTGAAGGGGTTTGTAGTAGGAAGGATAATTAAGGGAAAAAAGATTTTCCTTGAAAAGAACGGGAAAAAAAGGTTGCTAAAAAAGGCCGGCTATGACCATTTCGCTTAATTATTTCTTCTTTACCTTGTGCTTCAGCCTGAGCTTTTTGCCCCCACACTTTCTGCAGCGCCTTGGCTTGCTGCCCTCGCTCCCCCTATTATTTGCATTGCAGCGCATGCAAATCCAAACATTCTTGAAAATTCTGTTGTCGGCTTCCTCAAACCTTGCCACTAAAACCACCAAAAAAAGGCTCAATAACTAATTGAGAATGGGATAAATTTTTAAATGATTGTTGAGTGAAGTTATTTATACTGCTTTTGCCCTTATTGGTAAAACAGCATTGCCCCGATAGTGTAACGGTTAAGGCGGCCTTGTTTTTAAATGAGCTGCTGCCGAAAGCATCCAGGCCTTTCAAGCCTGTGATCCGGGTTCGAATCCCGGTCGGGGCAATTAGCAATATGTTTTTATACTCTGCAAGCATTAATTACTGTAGGTGAGTGAAATGGGAAAAAAGTTTTCAGCTGTTGTAACCAAGGGAGATGTTGCTTTTGTTGCTTTGTGCCCTGAACTAGGTGTTGTGAGCCAAGGCAAAACAGAAGGTACGGCATTGGAAAACTTGAAAGAAGCTATTGAGCTTTACTTGGAAGATGAAGACGTGCAGGAAATGCTGAAAAAGAAGCCAGTGAAAAAGGCAAAGATCTGTTCTATTGCAGTGGGCTCCTGAACTGATTATAATGAAACTTCCAATAGTATCAGGCAAAAAACTTG
>JAFCCK010000054.1 GCA_017610245.1 Candidatus Iainarchaeum sp. | reverse complement strand
TTTATTCTCGCCAATGTTTTTTCAAAAAACTCCATTTCAATAAAGCCAAGGAGATTACTCCCTTCCACTGCCTTGAAAACCACAATTCTCCCTGTTTTGATTCCCTCTATTAGTTTCTCCATGCTCCTTTGGACGTAAGGGAATTCCCCCTTAATCAATGCAGTTATTTCAGGCAAATCCCCCCCAACAGCTTTTTTAATCTTCACGTTTTCGCCTCTGAAAGAAAGCTTTCTATCTCCGCACTACTTACGGCGCAGCCCGCATATTTTACAGCATACAGAGCCGCTTCCAGCGCCTGCCTACTTTTCGGCAGCTCTCTTGCAATCAGGCTTCTCTCAAAAGCCAGGGCAACAAGCTCAACGCTTCTCACGATATTCAAGCCTGAAAACATTTTCTTTAGCTCCCGGCTATTTTTCTCGTTGACACTCGCTCTCTTTCCCCTTCTTCTTTCAATAAGCTGCTTCAGCTGTCCGGGATTCTCAATTATTGTTCGTGTGGTTCTTTCATCAATAACCAGCAGCTGTGAGCCAAGCTGTTTTGTAAGTGCAAGAGCTTCCGTCTCGCCCCTTTGGATGAGCTTGATTGGCTTCCCCTTAATAGAGAGGAGGTGATTTGCCTTCTCGCCAATCTCCCCTGCCAATGCAGAATGCTCCGCATCCAGCGTTTTTACCTTCAGCCAGCCCTCCCTTACCGCCTTTTGTATCCTTATGGCATTCAGCTCAAAGCGCTTTATTTTAAGGGGCCTCTCCACAACCTCAAAAAAAACTGATTTGGGAACAACAAAGAGAGCATTGCTTTGCTCTTTCAGTTCCTTCAGCGAATTTATTAAGCAGCTCTGGCTGAGTGAAATAAGGCTGCTTGAATCAAATACCGCAATCATATCCACAACCCCTACATCATTTTCCGCAGCTTCTTCAGCCTGTCGCCAATGCCGAGAGCGCTCTTCTCCCTGTCAGAAATTCTTGTCGCGCCCACATAGCCCAAAACATCTTCTTTTTTTGCCCCAGTTAATTCAGCCGCTTGGCTAAGGCTTAATCCAATGGAATACGCACTGGCTGCATACTTTACTCTTGCCTTCTCATACAGCCCCTGCACAAAGTTGCCCAGCTCGGCATCAATCCCCTTTATTTCAGCTGCAATTCCGTTCACTATCTTTTCAAATTCCTTCTCCTGCTTTTCCTCAAGTGCCTTTGCAGCCTTTTCCAGAGAAGCAAGCACCCTTCCCCTGACCTTCAACCACTTGTCATGCTTCACAATGTGTGCCTTGGTACTGAGCTTGTGCAGCGAATAGCCAATAAGGGCCACCTCTGCAATCATCTTGCTGTTTTCAAGCGCAGCCTTATCCATCAATTTGTTGCTCAAAACCCTCATTGCAACAACATCAGATTTGGCAAAAGCCTCTTGCAGCTCCCTAATAGCTTTCAGCAAATTTCCAAGCATACCTTAAAACAAGTGAATCCAGATATTTAATTCTTTTGCCTCTCTAGGCTGGCGGTTTCCCTCTTCCTTGCGCAGCTTGCTGCTTCTCTTCTTTCTTTATCCGCGCTGCTTTTTCCATTTGCTGCCTCTTTGCCTTATCTGCTGCTGCCCACCGCCGCACCCTTTCCAGTGTTGTTAATTTTGGTTTCCTAGGCATATTATAGAAAAAAGCATTAGCTCATATTTATTCTTTTGCCCTATGCGGCTTCAGCGAGCTGCGTCAGATAAGCCCTTGCCTGCTCTATCGTGCGGGCCTTTTGGAATATTTGCTTTGTCTGTTCTGGGCCGAGGCCTGCATGCTCTGCCATTTCAAGCATTTCCTGCAATTCAGCTATGACACTCCTTGCTTCCCTGTGCCTGCCAAACAGCTCCGGCACCTTTTCCGGGGGGATTTGTAAACGCGAGCACAACACGCTTATTTCCTTCTTCTCCCTTCTTGGATTCATCCACCTGATTGCCTTCTTGAGCACCGCCCTGCCCAATTTTTTAAGCTTTTCCCTGGGAATCCTCCTCCAGGCATCGGAAAGAGGGTTTCTCCCGTAAATCCTTGATGGCATGCAATCCCAAACAAATTTCTATCCTTCAGGCTATTTAATGCTTGCTGTTGCCCGTTTTTGCTTGCACAGCAAACTTTTAATATAGGAAGGCTTTATTTAATTAAAATGACCCGCTACATATTTGTTTGCCTGCTGTTGATTCTCTTAAGCAGCTTCTCCCATGCCGCGAGCAGCGCAGAGGCAGTAAATTTTGTTGAAAAAACCAACCATTTCCTCTATGAAGGGGAAACAGCCGAAATCTACCCCGTTGTGACGATTTCCCACAGCAGGGACAGCTACTGGGTTGTTTCTGTGCTTAGCGGGGAAAGCATTTCCGGCTTTGTTCCTGTAAAGGATGCAAAGGATGTAAAGCAGCTGGGGCTTCCAAAAGGCGTTCTGGCGAGAAAGCAGCTGATAAAAACCGCGCACTATATGCGCCTTTACGACAAGCTGAAAAATGATTTTTCAAGGCAGGGCATTTGGGTGTTGAAGAACACTGATGTTGAATTCTTCAATGCCTTGTCCAATGAGCTGAAGCAGGAGAGGATTGACCTTACAACAATAGAGTCAGAGCTGGAAGGTTATGCTGCGCTGCAAATAAGGGCCAATGACTTAAGGGAGCAGCTTGATACATTGTATCCGCTTGCAAGTGAAATAGCCGACAAAATGAATGAATTCAAGGAAACCGAGGCGGAATTCTTTTCACAGCCAGATACCAACTCCATGAAGGATTTTATTGCTGCATTGGATGATGTGTTCTCATTAATAAAAACTTTTGATTCAAAGAGGGCCGATTATCTTGCAGATTTGGACGAGCTGAAGCAGGGCATAGCACAAACAGAGCTGAGTGTTGAAAGCAAGAGAAGCCTCAATGCCCTTGCAAATATCCCACTAAAAATGATTGAGGTGAGCAGCAGGACAACAAACGCTTTAAATCTGCAGGAGAAAACAGACGAGGCCTACTCAACTGTTCTGAACCAGAGCAATAACTTTGTTCAAAGCCTTGCCGTAAGGGAGAAGAGGAGCGTTGCCTGGATGGCAATCTATGGCTTTGATGATGAGATTGTCGAAGCAACAAGGCTGCAGGGCATTGATTCAGTTAACAGCCTTGTCGGGCTTATTCTTAGCGATGATTACATCTACCAATGGAAAGAGCAAAACACAGTTGCAAAACTGCAGGAGAGCTGGAGCAAAACAAGTGCTTATTATAATAACGGCTCGTTTGATTCGGCAGAGAAATTTGCAGAGGAAAGCAAGAAGCACGCATTGGAGATTTATGAGGCAGGACTTGTCGAACTAGAACCGCCTGTTAATACTGATTTGCTTATAACTGGTGTAGTTTTATTAATTGTTGCATTATTCATTTTATATGCCTTCAAAAACAGGGAAAAGCTTTCATCTCTTGTTTCTCGCGAAGGGGAAGAGGAAGTGCCAATACATGAGTGGGAGAAATAAGCTTTCTTTGCTGGCTGTCCTTTCCATCCTTTTTTCACTTAATGCTTTCGCTGCGCAAATAAGCGTTTCAATCGCACCAAAAGATAAGGCGATTGAAGTTCTGCAGCTTTACCCTGATGAGGTTGGCGAGCTCGAGATAATTGTTTCCAATGAGGGAAACGAGGCGATTGAAAATCTGAATCTCAAGATTTCTGTAGAGGGTTCCCTGCAACTTTTGACTGACAGAACAGCCACAAAGATTCTAAACCAATCAATTCCCTTAATTGAGCCCGGCGAAAGCAAATTGATATTTGTAAAGGTGAAGCCGAGAGAGCTGTCCCAAGAAAAACAGTTTGTTTATGTCAGCTATGGCTTTGAGACCTTTACACATATTATTGCAACTTATGTGGAAATAATTGAAAGCCCCTTGGAAGTGCAGGCAAGGCTTGCAAAAAGCGCCTTGGACATCGGAGAGAGCAGCAAGCTTGTTGTAACGATTAAAAACAAGAGTAATGTTGCGGTCAACAACATTACAGCTGAACTTGTTTTGCCAAGCGGCTTAAGCAAAAAGAGCCCCAAGCTTGAAACCGATTTTCTTTCGCCAGGGGAGAGCATTGCAGACAGGGAATTTTTGTTTGATGTAGATCCAACCGTTACAGGAGAAAAAAAGCTACTACTCTTGGTTTCATTTGATGACTCAACAGGCAGGCACATCCTTGAGAGGGATTTCTTTATTGATGTGCAGAACAGGAGGGCGGTGCTTTACTTTATTGTTGTAGCTATCGTTGCTTTGATTGTTATTGCACTCTACCTCAAACGGAAGCCCATCAAGGACAAAAAGCCCTTGGAGCAGCCTGAATTGAAGGAGCTTGAGGGGAAAGAGGTAAAGGAATTGCCAACCAAAGGGCAAGAGGTAAGAAAGTAGCTTAGCTGTATATCTCCAGCACATCAAAGTTCTGCAGCTTGTAGTCTTTTGGCACGCGCTGCCCTTCGTAGCGACTACTTCCCCATAAGCGTGCATACCTCATCTTTGCAAAGTCCTTGTGGAGATGCTTGGCAGCCTCCTCAACAGTTGTTCCTTTGGGCAGAGCAAGCGGTTCACTATAATCAACATCCTGCCCCTGCTTTTTTGTGTACACCAACACTTTTCCAAGCAGTTCAAATATTCTTTCCTTCACCGCAGGAATATTCCCTTCCTCTAAATCAGTGAATGGATTCACTGTTACGGCTTTCTTATAGCTGAGCGATTCATTCAATGCCCTTGCTACAACCCCCAAATCTGTGGGCTCGTTCAACACAACGCTCGCATTAATTATTCCAACCCCCTTCAGATAATCGATAAGCTCTTTCTCCCTGCATTTAAGAAACTGCTTTCCCGAAATTGATATACCCTTATAGCTGCCTATTGAAATCTTTATCTTGGGTTTTCCCACATTCAGCAAAATGCCAGCTTTCTCCAGCTCCTCTTTCAAAATTTTTTCCTCATCCCCGCTCTTCACAGCCAAAACGATTGCATCCGCATTCCTCACAACAGCAAGCAGTTGCAACCCATTAAATTTTCCATCGCTGCTCCCTTTCACTATTGCCGGAATTTCAACAAGCTGTATTTTTGCTCCATGGAAATCAAGCATCCCAACAACAGGCTTGGTTGTAGTGAATTCATAGGGCGCGATTTCCACATCAACAGCAGTCAGCGCCTTCAGTAGTGTGGACTTCCCGCTGTTAGGTAGCCCAACAATCGCAATCTGCCCAACCCCTTCCTTTGGCACACTTAGGCTTTTCCTGCTTGCCTTTTTCTCCTGCTTCTTTCTCCTGTCAATTTCCCTCCTAACAGCGGCAATCTTCCTGCTGATGTCCCTGCGCAGATTCTCTGCTCCCTTGTGAGAGGGTGCAAAGCGCTGCATCTCAAGCAATGCTGCTAACTTTGCCTCTGCTGAATTTGCCTGCTCGTAATTCATCCTCGCCTTTTCAAACTCAAATGTTACGTTTGCCGGCATATTAAAAACTATTGAAGAAAGAGTTTATTTAAATTCTCCCCCATTCTTTCACCCAAAGAACGGGCAGTGCTCCATTTCGGGATTAAATTTGCATAAGCCCTTGTCAAGGTTTATTGTGTGGGTTGAATACTTGCAGTTTATCACTACTGTGGGAACCCTGTAAACATGCAGCTGTTCCGCAAGCGCTGCATCTGCCTGCTTCCTCTGCTCGAATCCATCCAAGCACTCAGCAAATTCCCCTGCGTCATAATCAAGCTTTTCCTCTGAGATTTGCTCAGCTTCATCTCCCAGAATGAGAAACCCAAAGTGGTTGCTGTCAGCACAGTTCTGCCTTTCAGATGAGTCAAGTACGCCATTATCGTTTAAGGCGCAATAGCTCTCATAAAAGGCCATCTCAGCTTCCATAAGAAAGCCCTGCTCGTCCGCACACACCAGATATCTCCCCAGATTTTCAATGTTTCCCCAGGGGGTTTCAGGGTCAAACTTTCTGCTTGCCTCAATCGGCAAGTAGTGGTAGTTGAATTCCATCCTTCCGTTGTAATAATCCCTGTAAAAGTCTAGTGTTTCAGTGGATTTGATGTATGGCGTGCTATAAGGGTCAACGAACAGGTCAACCCTTGCAAGAGCATCTGGACTTTCTGGCAAGCATTCTTCGCCCAGCAAGAAATCTATGTGCCTTTCCCCATCAAGACTTAACTCAGGCAATACAAAGACCTCAGCAGAACTGTTGTAGGTAACTTCATCTGGGTATTTACTTAGCAACAAAAACAGTAGGTTCTTTAATGTAATGGCTCCGCTTGCTGTGCTTATCTGTAGCTTTTCATCGCTTCTCACAATCATGTTGTCCGAAAGGCTTTTCCCATCAACCAGTATCACTGGTATTTTTGTCAATCCAATCTCTTCAATGATTCTCTTCCCTGTGGGAGAAGAAACTTTATACACAGA
>JAFCCK010000053.1 GCA_017610245.1 Candidatus Iainarchaeum sp. | reverse complement strand
CAATAGCCTCATCCAGTGCCTCAACTCCCACCCCCAAAACAGCAAACCCCTTTGGCATCTGGTGAATGCTAAGCAAAGCATCCAATCCAGCATAATTGGCTTTCACTGGAATCCCAATCACAAGCTTGCTGCAGTGTGAGGCAACAAAGCCAGGCAAAGCTGCACTAAGCCCTGCGCCAGCAACAACAACCCCTTCCTTGCTTTCCTTCAGAATCTGCTCCAGCTTCTCGGGCTGCCGATGAGCGGAACAAATCTCAAGCCTTGCCTCTATACCCTTTCCCTTCAATTTTTCCATCAGGGGCCCGAAAACAGGGCTATCCGACTCTGAGCCGAAAATAACTAGCACTTCTCCCATAAACCCACACTAGAATCCAACCATAAAACACATTTAAATATATTGCATTGGATTCATTTTATGGACAAAAAACAGGCACTTCACTTCCTTGAAGAGCTTGAAGAGCAGGGCATAGAGCTCGGGCTAGAGCGCATCCAGCATTTCCTTTCTATCCTCAGGAATCCGCAGAATTCCTACAAAGTAATTCATATTGCGGGCACAAATGGAAAGGGCAGCACAGCAGCCATGGTTGCGAGCATTCTGCAAAAGGCGGGCTATAACGTGGGAATGTATACCTCCCCACACCTTATTGAATTCAGCGAGAGAATTCAAATAAATGGAAAAAATATTCCTGATGAAGAGCTGACAGGGCTTGTGCAGCAGTTAAAGGAGGCAAAGGAGAAGCAGGAGCTAAAGCTCACCTACTTTGAGTTCACCACTGCCCTTGCTTTCAAGCACTTTGCCTCGCACGGAATTGATTTTGCTGTACTAGAAGTGGGCTTGGGCGGCAGGCTTGATGCAACCAATGTGGTGAAGTCGGTTGTAACGGCAATCACTAACATTTCCTTTGAGCACGAAAACTACCTGGGAAATACGCTTGAGAAAATTGCCTTGGAAAAGGCGGGAATTGTAAAGGAAGGCATTCCCCTTCTTACAACTGAAACAAATCCAGCTGTTTTAAATATTCTCAAAAGAGTTTGCAGCGGAAAAAACAGTAAGTTTGTGGAAGTAAAGGCACCCTACAATGGAAAAATTTCTCTCCAAGGGGAATTCCAGAAAATAAATGCCGCCTTGGCTGCTGCAATCGCATGGGAGCTTGGAATTGAAGAGCATGCAATAGAGCAAGGGCTGCAGAAAGCAATCTGGCCGGGTCGCTTTGAAATAGTTTCAAGGAAACCACTTGCACTTTTTGATTGCGCGCACAACACAGCCGGAATGGTTGCATTGAGGGAAGCGCTTGAGAAGAAATTTCCTGGAAGGAAGTTCCTGCTGGTTTTTGGAGCCAGCAGCGACAAGAATATTGAAAAAATGCTGGAAATTATTTCCCCTGCCGCAGATTCCGTAATCGCAACTGCCGCAAAGCACAGGGGCACACCCCCTGAAAAAGTTGCATCTCTTGTAAAAAAGCTGGGAAAGCAATGCAGGGAAATAGCGGATGTGAAAGAAGCAGTAAAGGCAGCAATGGAGCAATCAGAGAATTCCGTATTAGTGTGCGGCAGCTGCTTTGTTATTGGGGAGGCAAAGCAACTATTCAAAGGGTAGCATAACCTTTTTAATAATTTGACCTCTCCAATTTCTCATGTCCTCTTTTTCCCTGGAACAGAAAACCAGTTTTTTGCTCGGGCTGTTTGTGGCCTGTCTTGTAACAGCAAACCTGATTGGGCTCAAGATTGCCTCCTTCGGCATTTTTGAGGCAAGTGTTGGAATCCTTATTTTTCCAATCCTTTTCCTCATAACAGATATTGTTGAGGAGGTGCATGGAAAGGAAAAGGCAAAGCATTTTGTTTACATAGGGCTTGCAACGCTGGTGTTCATCCTGCTCATTACTACCCTTGCGGTTCTTCTGCCAACAGCTGAAAGGAGCTTTGTTTCCCACGAGGAATATGCAAACATTTTTGGCACAACCCTGAGAATTTTCATTGCCTCAATAATCGGCTTCTTTTTCAGCCAAATGCACGATGTGTGGGCATTCAATTTCTGGAAGCAGCGCACTGCTGGGAGATTCTTGTGGCTTAGGAATAATGCAAGCACTGTTGTAAGCCAGTTCATTGACACAACAATTTTCATGTTTATTGCATTCTATGCTATTTCACCAAAATTCGATGTAGCCTATCTGTTCGCTTTGATAATCCCTTACTGGCTTATAAAAGTGCTTTTCGCGTTCTTTGATACCCCATTCTGCTATCTAGGAGTGAGATGGTTGCGCAGCCAGCAGCAATAAGCGAATCAACCGAAACCTTTTAAAGAAATATAATTTCTTATCTTAGTGTACGGGGGTGGGGCGATGGAAGCAAGGTATGAGATGCATCTCGATTTCTTGCGCGAATACGATAAGGAGATTTTCGATGCCATAGAGGCGGAAAAGCAGAGGCAGATGGAAGGCATTGAACTAATTCCAAGCGAAAACCTTGTGAGCCAGGCCGTTCTTGAAGCAATGGGCTCTGTCGGGACAAACAAATACAGTGAGGGCTATCCTGGAAAAAGGTATTATGGCGGGAATGAATACATTGATGTGATGGAAAGCCTCGCAATTGAAAGATGCAAGAAACTGTTCAATGCCGAACATGTAAATGTCCAGCCCCTGAGCGGCTCCCCCGCCAATATGGCTGTTTATTACGCGATGATGGGAGTGGGCGACACCTTCATGGGAATGAAGTTAACTGAGGGCGGGCATTTAACCCATGGACATCCTGTTAATTTCAGTGGAAAGTTGTACAATTGCGTGCAGTATGGAGTTGACAAGAAAACAGAGAGGCTTGACTATGATGCAATACTAAAGCAAGCAAAGGAAGTCAAGCCAAAACTTATTCTGAGCGGCTACACAGCTTATCCTAGGGAGATAGATTTCAAGCGCTTCAGGGAGATTTGTGATGAAGTTGGAGCATTTTGCATGGCTGACATTGCCCATATCGCAGGATTGTGTGCTACTGGGATTCATGAAAACCCCGTACCATACTTTGATGCCGTCACAACCACTACCCACAAAACATTGAGAGGACCTAGGGGCGCAATTATAATGTGCAAGGAAGAGTTTGCAGAGAAAATCGACAAGGCTGTTTTCCCGGGATTGCAAGGAGGACCCCACAACCACATAAATGCTGCAAAGGCTGTCGCTTTCAAGGAAGCCCTGGAGCCAGAATTCAAGGATTATGCAGAGCAGATAGTGAAGAACGCAAAAGCGCTTGCAGAAACGCTCATGGAAAAAGGGTTAAGGCTTATCAGCAATGGAACAGACAACCACCTCATGCTTGTTGATGTCTTCAAGGGCAAGGGTCTCGCTGGAAAGCAGGCAGAGCACGCCTTGGAGCTAGCAGGAATTTACTGCAACAAGAATACTATTCCATTTGATACCCGCACCCCTTGGGATCCCAGCGGAATTCGTATTGGAACGCCAGTCCTTACAACTCGCGGCATGAAGGAAAGCGACATGAAGCAAGTAGGGGAATTTATTGTAAAAGCATTGGATAATGCGAGCGATGAGGGCAAGCTCAAGCAGATAAAGGAAGAAGTAAAGGAATTCTGTGATGGGTTTCCTTTCTACAGGTAAGGTAAATGACACCGAGGGTACAAATAACACACCGCAAGCGCCCTAGGCAGAAGAGGGACAGGCGCGGCAGGCCGACCAACAGGCCAAGGGGCAAAAGGCGAAGAAGGAAGAAAGGGAGAAAGTGAGGAATTTCCCAGCAGTTTTGTTTTACAAATAGAAACCTATTTAATTGTTCTTTCCGCTTGATTAATTATGCCTGCAAATCTAATTGATGGGAACAAGCTGGCTAATCAGATTCTTGAAAAAGTAAAAAAGGAAGCCGCAGGATTGAAGCAAAAGCCATGCCTTGCAGTAATAATGGGAGGCGAGAACCCTGCATCGCAACTTTACGTCCAAAAAAAGCAGCAGGCATGCAAGCAGGTAGGAATTGAATCAAAGCTCTTTTCCTTTCCAGAAAGCGTGGCAGAGCAAGAATTGATTGAAAAAATCCAAGAGCTGAATGATGATTCGGCTGTAAGCGGAGTTCTCGTACAGCTGCCCCTCCCGAAGCATATCAATAGGAACAATGTTCTCCAAACAATTTCCCCAGCAAAGGATGTTGACGGTTTTACAGCAGAAAATTTGGGAAAGTTAGCTTTGGGCATTGAGGAGATGGTGAGCTGCACTGCTTCAGGCATAATTAAATTGATTGAATCAACTGGAACAAAACTTGAGGGAAAGAACTGCTGCATTGTGAACCACAGCATTGTTGTTGGCAGACCATTGATGCAACTTTTGCTGAACAGGAACGCCACAGTTTCAATCTGCCATGAATTCACAAAAAACTTGAGTGAGTTCACGAAAAAAGCAGATGTTTTGATTAGCGCTGTCGGTATAGCGGGATTAATAAAGAAAGAGATGGTTAAAGTGGGAGCAATAGTAATTGATGCTGGTATTGCAAGGAACGGAAAAAAAGTTGTTGGGGACGTTGATTTTGATGCAGTGAAAGAGGTTGCATCTTTCATTACCCCTGTTCCAGGAGGCGTTGGTCCAATGACTGTTGCCTGCCTATTGGAGAACACAGTGAAAGCGGCAAGAACTACCTAAAACCAAGCAGGATAAGCGCTTGATAACATATACCCAACTGCTCGTATAACAGCATCTCCTTCTGCCATGGAAATTTTCTTCCCTTTCTTCCCCAGGTCTACCGTTGCCACTATATTAAGTAAAAACTTCCTCATAATTTTTTTAATATCCGTTATTGCCATTTCAGGTCTTGCGATTTCCATAATATCTCTCACTGCCCTTACTACTTCCGGCCTGTATTTGCCACCCTCTCCAGTTATTCGATGGTCTTTTGAAGCCTGCGCTAGCGCATTGACAGCATCCCTAAACCTTTGCCGTTGATTCTGCGGAATTCTATTAATCTCCTGGAGGAGGATACTCCTCGCGCCTTCCACAGCTTGCCCATGCAGTACCCTTTCTCGCGCAAGCCTTTGTATTGAAGGCGCAATTTTCTTTGCCATCTTAGGGCTTGCCCCAGCTTTCACCAGCAGGCGGTATGGTGAGATTCGTCCTTTGTGTATTTGTACCCACTGCTCGAATATAAGGTTGTTTTGCATATCTATCAGCAGCCTATTTACATCGAGTCTGGACTTTGGTCTCCTCTTTTTTGGAGGCCCTTTTCCTGAGCTGCTTTGGGATTTCCTTCTTCCTGTCCCAGCCATTTTTTATCTCCTAAAATTCCATTCCCTGCTTGCAAACTTCTCCCTTATTTTTTTCGCAAGTTTTTTCTCCTCGCTGCTCAACTCCCCTAAAATAACTTTTGCATCAAAAGCTTTTTCAAACCCTTTCCTCATCGCCTCTGCCACATCAAGGAAACTATACTCTCGCCCAGTTTCCTGTTCAAGGGAAGTCACGCGCTGCTTCACATCCTGCACAATCTTTCCCTTCATCTTCTCATTTGGCACCTTTAGCAGCGAAAACATCTTGTCAACGCTTACCTCCAACAACAGAGTGCCATGCTGCAGCACATTGCCATTACGGCGAGTTTGCGCGCTGCCGCTTATCTTCCTTCCACTCACAATAATATCATTTAGGGGAGCAAAGCTTGCTTCAACACCCAGTTCATCAAGCCCCTTTACAATCGCACCGCATATTTTTTCATAGCTCTCCATAATATTCTTTGAAACAAGCTTGCTTGCCTCGCTGCACACAAAGCTGTAAGTGAGTTCCCTCTCATGGAAAACTGCTCCTCCCCCTGTAATCCTTCTCACAACATCCGCGCCCAATTCTTTCGCCCTGGGCAAATCAACCTCTTCCCCTATTCCCTGGAAGTAGCCGATACTAACTGCATGCGGCTTCCAGCCGTAAAACCTTACTGTTGGGGCATCCTCCAGCTTATGGCCCAGCATTACTGCCTCATCTATTGCCATGTTTGTGAAGCCATCAAGAAAACCAGTTTCAAGCAGTCTGAATTCCGTCATTTTGCATTCCCCACAGCAATTTTTATTGCCTCAAATACCGCTTTACTGTCCAAGCCAAACATTTCAATGCCGTTCTCCCTTGCAGTGTTATCAATTAGCCCTACCAATTTTTCGTCAATCTCCTGTCCTACGAGAGCAGCCTCAATAAGCTCAATGCCAGCTTCAGGGTGCATGAAGAAGTCCCCCATTACCCTAATGCTCTTTATTTTGTTTTCCTCTAATTCCAGGGAAAGCTTCAAAAGCTTTCCATTTGGAACTTTATACACTGCTTTGCCGAGCAAAAAACTCACCTGCTTTAAAGCTGCTCCTTACTAATGGTCCTGCTGCAACATACTTAAATCCCTTTGCAAGCGCAATTTTTTCCAATTGCTGGAAGACAGCAGGTTCAATAAATTCAGTAACGGGAAGGTTCTTTTTGGTTGGCTGCAGATACTGTCCCAGGGTTAAGAAATCACAATCAACAACCCTTAAATCATCCATTGCTTGCAGCACTTCCTTCCTTGTTTCCCCAAGGCCGAGCATTATGCTGCTTTTTGTGTAAATACTGGTATTAAACGCCTTCA
>JAFCCK010000052.1 GCA_017610245.1 Candidatus Iainarchaeum sp. | reverse complement strand
AGAAATGGTTGTAGTGCTTTTTTTTTTTTTTTTGGCCCTAACGCTAGTACTGGGAGAGGCAAAGGTACAGATACTCGTGCAATTGCTGAACATTTTCCTTACGCCTTTCCTATGGAGCATTGCCATAGCAGTGGGTATTGTAGTGGGAATTTCCTTTGGACTAGCTTTCAAGGCAGAGATACAGCGCTTCGCAACCGATGTGAAAAAGGGTATGAAGTAAAAAAAGCATTTTTTCTGCTTTTTCTTTTCTTTTATGTATTCGCAGCCAACGGTTTAAAAGCTGAAACGCCAATTATTTCCATATGAAAGTAAATGAGCTAAAGCCATACCAGAAGAAAATAAGACTGCTAGTGAAAATTTCCAGCAAGGGCGATCCCAAGGAGGTAATGCTTCGCCAAGACAACTCGCTACACAAGGTTGCTGAAGCACTTGCTGGAGATGAAACTGCTTCCATCCTCCTCACACTCTGGGACGATTTGATAGAGCGGGTGCAGGAAGGGAAAACCTACCGCTTGGAGAATGCTTATACCACTGTTTTCAAGCACAGCATCCGCTTGAACGTTGGAAAATATGGCAGAATAGAGGAAAGCAGCGAAACTGTTGCTGCTGTGAACGAGGAAAATAATTTGAGCGAGAGGGAGCTCAGCAATGAATAGCTTTTTAACCGTTTTCAGAAAGAATTTTCTTATGCAGGGTGAATGTCGGATACTGGCATAAAGCTGATTCTTTTAATCTGATTAGTTACATATATAAAAGTAATTTGAGTAATATTCCCGAACGGGCGCGTAGCTCAGCCTGGTCAGAGCATCGGTCTTATAACAGCGTGGCTCGTGAATTGTTATTTCCTTGCCGCGCTGTTAGTACACCGCAGGTCGGGGGTTCGAATCCTCCCGCGCCCACTCTGCACTTTTCTTTCTTTAGGAAAGAAAGAAAAGTGTAAGTTGCAACTTAAATCCAAAAGGATTTAAGTGCACACTGGAACAAAGTTCCAGTAGTGCCCAAAAGGAAGAAAAATAATTTGAGGGATAAAAAAAGAAAGGCAGGTTGCGAAAAGAAAACTGGGTTCGCGAAAAAAGTGAGGCAAAATGAAGCAAAAACAACTTGAGCCCTATAGCTGGGAAAAGGAAGAGGAAGTGAAGAGCTTCTGGAAAAAGGCAAAGATTCCAGAAAAGGTTAGGGCACAGAGCAGCAAACAACGCAAGCCCTATTATTTCATGGATGGTCCGCCCTATGCAACTGGGCATATTCATATGGGCACCGCGCTCAACAAGATTTTGAAGGATGTTGCGCTGAGGAGCAAAAGGATGCAGGGCTTTAATGTTTTTGACAGGCCTGGCTATGACTGCCATGGCTTGCCGATTGAGAACAAAGTAGAGCAAAAGCTGGGGTTCAAGAGCAAAGGAGACATTGAACGCTTTGGGGTGAAAAAATTTGTTGCTGAGTGTAGGCGCTACGCTACACAATTCATTGATGTGATGAACAACGAATTTGCTGATTTGGGTACTTGGATGGGCTGGGAGAACCCCTACCTTACGCTTACGAATGATTACATTGAGGCAATCTGGTGGACTTTCAAAAAGGCCGAGGAAAAGCAGCTGCTCTACAAAGGGCTGTATCCAGTTCATGTTTGCCCTCACTGTGAAACAGCCGTTGCATATAATGAGATTGAATATACCAAATTGCGAGATGAGGCAATTTTTATAAAATTTAAGGTTCGCGGTCAGCAGAACACCTATTTGATAATTTGGACAACAACGCCTTGGACCTTGCCTGGAAACACTGGAGTGATGGTCCATCCAAAATACAGCTACAGCGAAGTGCAGCTAAGCAATGGAGAGAAGTGGATAATTGCCTCTGACCTTGTTGAGGAGTTGATGAACGCAATTGAAGCCGGTTATACTGTAACGAGGAGAATGAAGGGGAAAGAGTTGGAGGGCTTACGCTATGAAAACCCCTTAGCAAAGCATTTGAAGCTGCCAAAACTGGAGAACGCTTACAGGGTTATTTTGAGTGAGAGGTATGTAAATCTTGAAGAAGGGACTGGGCTTGTTCATACTGCTCCTGGACATGGGAAAGAGGACTTTGAAGCTGGCGGGAAAGCTGGCTTACCTGCAATCAGCCCGGTGCAATTAAATGGAGTACTGACAGCGGAAGCTGGGAAGTACGCTGGAAAGAAATGCAGGGAGGTTGATGCTGCTATAGTTGCTGATTTGGAAGAGGCAAGCGCGTTGGTTTACAGGCACCCCTATACGCACGATTACCCCCTATGCTGGAGATGCAAGAGCCCGCTGCTGATGCTCTCTGTTCCACAATATTTCTTCAAAATTACTGGAATCTTGAAAAAAATGATGCAATTCAACAAAGAAGTGAATTGGGTCCCAAGCTGGATGCAGGACAGGATGCACAACTGGCTTGAAAGCATTGGCGACTGGCCGATTTCAAGGGCGCGCTATTGGGGCACGCCAATTCCAATCTGGCAATGCGAAAAATGTAATGAGCAAGCGGTGGTTGGCTCAATAGCCGAGTTGGAAAAACTGGGCGGAAAGAGGATAAAGGATTTGCACAAGCCGGCAATCGATGCAGTTGAAATTAAATGCAGCTGCGGCAGTGTAATGAAAAGAATCCCAGAAGTGCTTGATGTCTGGTTTGATTCTGGAGTCAGCAGCTGGGCAGCATTGGGCTTCCCCCAAAAGAAAAAATTGTTTGAGAGCTTCTGGCCCGCTGATTTGAATTTAGAAGGGACAGACCAATTCAGGGGCTGGTGGAACTCGCAGCTGATTCTTTCAACAATCGCATTTGACAAGGCGCCCTTCAAAAACATCCTTGTTCATGGAATTGTCTTAAGCGTTCCAAAAAAGGGCGAAATGAAGAAGGCTGAGAAGATGAGCAAAAGCCTTGGCAACATCATCGCTCCCAGGGATGTAATTGAAAAGTATAACAGGGACTTTTTGCGCTACTACCTCATTTCCACTTCTAGGGGGGAAGACTTTGCATTTGAATGGGACGCCTTCAAAGACATTGCTCGTTTCTTCAACATTCTTTTCAACAGCTACAACTACGCGAGCATGTACTTAAACCTGAAACTGCTCGATTCTAGCACCATAAATGCTAAGAAGCTTGAAGTGGAAGACAAGTGGATTTTAAGCAGGCTAAACTCTGTTGTTGGAGAAGTGGTTGATGCATACAATAACTACACTTATTTCAAGGCAATTCAAGCAATAGAGAATTTTGTGCTCGAGGATTTCAGCCGCACTTACATAAAGTTGGTAAGGGATAGGGCTGATGCGGCTGTCAGCAGAACAATGAGCATCTGCCTTGATACCCTGCTAAGGCTGCTTGCTCCAATTGCACCGCACATTACAGAATACCTTTACCAGAGCCTGAAGGGAACAGTAAAAGGAAAGGCTCCAGAATCGGTGCACCTCCTTGGAATGCCCGTAGCGAACAAAAAATTGGTTGATGCAAAGCTGGAAAAGGAGATGGAAGGGGCAAAGGAGCTAATTCAGGGAGTGCTTGCTTTAAGGGAGCAGCAGAAATTGAGGCGGAGATGGCCTCTTCGCGATATTGTTATTGTTTCCAAAACGGGGAAGGAATTCAAGAAGGTTTTGCCGGTAATTGCTCGCTCCTGCAATGTGAAAAAGGCAAGGGAGCAAAGGGGGAAGCCCGCTGGGAATTATGCTGAAGCAGAAGTTGCAGGGGTAAAGGTTTTCCTGAACATTGAAGCAGATGAAAAGCTGAAAGAGGAATGGGAATTGCAGGAATTGAGGAGAAAAATCCAGGAAGAGAGGAAAAAAGCCAAGCTTGTGCCGCAGCAGAAAGTGAAGCTGCTGATTGCGAGCAGTGATGAAGGCTTCCTAAAGAAGCACAAGAAGGAAATAGAGAAGGGCACTAATACAAAAATGAAGGTTGTGAAGGGAAAGGGCAAAATGGAGAAACTGCTTGAGAGAAGCTTTTCAATTGAACTGAAGAAATAGCGGCAACTGAAAGCTTTAAATACTATTTGAAGGCAGATTCTTTTATGAAACCAAGGCCCCCAAACTGAATTGTTTTCCACTAATTTTCGGGAGCCGCGGGCAGGTGGTTTTTATGGACAAAATCAAGGACATTGAGCTGAAGGGCAAGGAAAGTAGCATTGATTTGGTCAGCCAGATGCAGGGCTGCGGCTTTCAGGCAACGCATCTGGGAGAGGCGGTTGAGCTGATTGGGCAGATGAAGGAGGAGGGCTGTGTGGTCTTCCTTGGATTTACCGCCAACCTTGTTGCTTCTGGGCTGCGCGGAATTATTGCTGAACTCTGCAGGAGACGATTTATTGATGTTATTGTTACAACCGCCGGGAGCATCGACCACGATATCATTAAAAGCTTCCATCCATATCTCAAGGGAGCATTCAATGTTGATGATGTGGAATTGCATAAAAAAGGCGTGAATAGGATTGGGAATATTTTTGTTGAAAGCAAGGGCTTTGAGCTGCTGGAGGAAAAAATCCAGCCCTGGTTCAAGGAGCTCTATGAAAGGGAGAAGTGCGTAAGCCCAAAGGAACTGAATGAATTTATTGGTGGGAAGCTGCCTGAGCAAAGCTTCCTGCACTGGTGCACAAAAAACAAAATCCCAGTGTTCTGCCCCGGGATTACTGATGGCGCAATTGGCTTGCAGATGTATTTCTTCAAGCAAGAGCACCCAGACTTTGCAGTTGATGTAACAAGAGACATGCGCGATTTGGCTGAGATTGTGCTGAATGCTGAGAAAACTGCTGCGATAATACTGGGAGGGGGTATCAGCAAGCACCACATCATTGGGGCGAACATTGTTCGCGATGGTTTGGATTATGCAGTATATGTTTCCACTGCAGCTGAATTTGACGGCTCGCTTTCTGGGGCGCAGACAAAAGAGGCGAAGAGCTGGGGCAAAATAAAAGAGAAAGGAAGCACTGTACAGCTGAATTGCGATGCAACAATTGCATTTCCTTTGATGGCAGCCGCTCTAAGGGAGAAGGGAATACTATGATTTTCTACTACTTCCTTGCCTTTGTTTGCGGGCTTTTTACCAAGCTGACCGATAACCTCCTGGACGAGCCATTCAAATCCAAGCACCCATTGCTGCCCTATGCAAGCGGCATCGCTTATGGGCTGCTTGCTGGCTTCCTTGCAACTCGTTCAACTGAACTGGCAACACTTGTAATTGCAATAACAATTGGTGTGCTAATTGCAGGGAAGATTGATTCAAGGGAGCACCAGCTGGCTGTTGCCGCTCTTTTCTTGTTCGCTGCATTCTATGGGCTGCCGCAGGTAAATTTTTTGCTGCTTGCTGGCTTCATTGCACTGGGATTTCTTGATGAGATTCTGAATGACTTGCTTGACAGGTTAAGGGAGAAGGGGAGACAGGTAAACAGGGCGATTGGAAAGGCAATAAATGCAAGGCTTTCCCTTGAAATTGGAACACTTGCCGTTGGAATTGTTTCAGGGAACTTTGTTTATTTCCTTACACTGCTCTCTTTTGACATTGCTTACAATATTGTTAACAAATTGATGCCCCTCTTTCTGGAGAAATTTGCTGCCGGCTATGGGCCGCAGCTTGCACTGGATTTATACAAGTGCAATGCAAAAAAGCTTGGCAGCAAGGAGTTTCTGCTAAAGCTGCTGAATGAGCTGCCAGGGAAGATAGGGATGAGGAAGATTTCACAGCCGCAGGTTTTTGAGTATAGCGCACCAAAGCAGGTGGATTCAGGACTGAGCGGCTTTGTGCTGATTGCTGAATCGCACATCACAATCCATACTTACCCCCTACAGGGCTTTGGAAAGATTGATGTCGTTTCCTGCAAGCGCTTTGACCTTAAGAAAACAGCTGAAATCCTGCAAAAGGCTTTTAATGCAAGGGAAACTGAAATGCATGTTTTAAACAGGGGCAAGCACTATCCCAGGGAGCTAAAGAAAGCAAAGAGAATTGTGCAAAAAGAGAGAAAAGCTAGGGCCTAAAAGCCAAATGCTAATTTTGCCCCTACAACAATGGCAATCAATACAATGCTCACACCAATAACAAATTCTGGCGTCAGTTTGGGTCCAGCGGTATCTGCATCAAAGAAACGCATTATCCCGAGCGAGCTGCTTGGTCCGCGGACAGCAGGACCGTGTTGCAATTTAACCATACAATCCCTTAATTAAATTGATTGCAGGGGCTTTTTTTAAAGCTTTTGATTGGGGGAAAGCTACTATTTTAAATACTAAAAAACCCAATAAATTATTGCTTTGGAAGGATTTGCATGGATGTGAGGAAGCTCATCAAGGATTTCTTTCATGTGGTTATACTTATCGCCCTGATTATGCTGTTGCTGGGATTGCTCACCTGGACAGGCATAATCAAGTGCGGTGCGATTCCCTTCTGGTGCGATATTTACTGGGGAATTGTTGCATTTGCAACAGGCGGCCCAAAGGTTTTGATTGTGTATGGTGACTATGGCTTGGGAAATCCTATAGGCGGCTGTGATGAGGAGGGATGTAGTTTACAGGAACTTATGGCAAATCCGGAATTTTTGGGGGTGCATACCGATACACTGCATATAAATAGGGTAAACAGCGGGAATCTTCGC
>JAFCCK010000176.1 GCA_017610245.1 Candidatus Iainarchaeum sp. | reverse complement strand
CTTCCATGCTATCCTCCTCCTCCTGATAAACGGGTGAGTTCACCTGCAATACATTCACTAAGGGATTTATAATAGGTATGGGTAACAAGGTCGTCTCTAAAATTTCTTGACCCTTTTTTCTCATGCCACGTTATTCCAATTCCAGCATTGCAGAAATGAATATTATAAATAACCGCCTCATTTTCGGCTGCTAAGGTTTGTACTTCCTCAAGTTTTTTCTCTATGTCCATGCTATCCGGTCTCCTGGCTTAACTTCCTCATGTGCGCCGTGTAGCCAATTTTTCCTAAAAGGGCGTCCAGTTCCTTGAGAAATCTCACCAGCTCCGCCTCGATCGTGCGGATCATTTCTTCATCTCTGTATAGGCGCTTTACCCACATTGGATTTGGAAACTCAGGACAAAAGGGCACGTAATCTATCCACTTTCTCCCCGATACCATTAGAAAATGCTGACACTGCTTGATGTGATACCCGTCTATCTTTTCCGTGTCCAAAAGCTCTATAAAGACATGGGGTAGCATAGTTTTAATCTCAATGCCCCCATCGTCGCCCACAAGGCCGTCTGGCGAAACGTGGACCCTTGGCATGGAAGATTTTATTAATGCCACCTGCTCAACGTCACAGTCGTTCTCCCATTCGTAATGAGCCCTCGCCTTTGGTTCCCAAAGATGCCCACGTTCCATAAACTTGTTGGTATAGGACTCATCCCGCGTGCCTGTGATGATCTCCCCTGCTAATTTATAAAGCAAGCCTTGACGCATCTTGCTTTTGGCGTTGCCCTTGCCTTTAGCGAGTACAGCTGAAATACTACTACCCCCCACGCTCCCTTGGCGAAGTGCCATCCATTCAGGGCTGTTCTGCGGAATATCTCGAATTATCTCAGGCATTTTTCCTCTTCCCTTCAGCCATTTTCACAGCTTTCTTGTATTGCTTTGCTGGAAGTTTAGATAATTCTTTGATTTCAAAAACCTTGAAGAATTTAGGCATATCGGCATTGACTTCTTTTAGCAGGGCGTCCAAGTCGGCGCACTCTTCTTCTGTGATAAGGGCTTCCGGTTCGCTTCCCTTGCCGTCATCGTCTTGTCCAATGGCCTGAATTGCATTTTTCTTACCACTTTGGTCTGCATCAGCCTCCAAGCTGGCCGATTCTGAATGGCCCATTTCATGAGTGATAGTACAAGTTACTTTGATTTTTCCACTCTGCTCGGTTTTCCATGAAGCGGATAAACCATGTTTACTTAAAGCTTTGCCGATTTCTTCTGCAACTTGGTCAAGACCAGCATAGCTGTATTCTGTCCTACCCTGACCGTCCTTGTGATCAAACCCCGCCTTCTTATTTTTTAAAATTTCAGGTGGGCTTTCCTTAAACGCTGCCATTGCCCTGACATATGCTTTTCGGGCCTTGTTCGCTTCGTCCCGTTCCTTCAAATCCATGAGTTTTTCTAAGATTTCAATTCCAGCATCCTTAGTCAAGGCAATCTCAATCAGGTTATCATAATGCCCCGAAACAGGAACAACCGCTGTCGGCAATGTTCTGTCTTGGAATTTCTCTAAGTCAGTTGTTTTCGCTTCCATTATAGTGCCTCCGCTTTCATCCTGAGATCTTTAAACGCAATGTCCATATCTTTCCGAAACTTAGACAGGACTGCCTTCGCCTCCTGGCTTTTGACAGCTGGGGGATCTATCTCCCGCAAAATGCCTGCATACGCAAGCAATCTCAGTTTGTCCGGTTTCATGGCTTCGGCTCTGGCTTTTACCGCTTTCTCTGCTCGCTCACTTTCACTCCGTTCTTGTTCGTCACGTTCAGCCTTTTCTTTGGCCTCACGCTCTACCCGTTCCGTAGTCTGTTTCTCAAATTCCTCCTGGCGTTTGCGCTCCTGTTCTGCCCGTTTTTCAGCCTCAAGCTTGTCTTTCTCTTTCTGGATCTTTCGGTTGGCCTCATCAATCTTTGCCTGTGCCGCCTCTTGTTCCTTCCTGGTTTTGTCCAATTCGGCACGTTCTTTTTCAAGCCGCTCATCTTCGGCCTTCCGGGCCGCTGCTTCTTTTGCAAGTTTTTCTTTTTCAAGTCGGGCTTCTTCGGCAATCCGGGCCTGTTCAGTTTCGTATTCCCGGATGAGATAGCTTAAAAAAGTCTCATATTTTTCGTCTGACATAGCAGCAGCATCAAGGTAAGGAACACTCTTTCCGTAATTTGCAAAGGCATCAACTCTTGCTTGGATTTTCTTTCTTTCCTTTTGTTCCTCTTGCTCCCTGATCTTTGCTTCTTCTGCTTCCCATTCATCAAGGGGCTTTTTCACTCCGGCTTTCAGGGCATCGCAAAAG
>JAFCCK010000051.1 GCA_017610245.1 Candidatus Iainarchaeum sp. | reverse complement strand
TAGCTATCGAATGTTTCCTGCACAGCATCAAGCCTCTGCTTCAGTTCAGCGTAACTGTTTTGGATGTACTCAATCTGGTTTTTGTGAATTGAAATCTCTTTGCCCAGTTCGTTTGCCATCGCGCTCATCTTCATTGCAAGCTCGCTCAAATCCTGCTCCAAATCAACAGATGTCTGCTCTTGCACATAGCCCAAATAGCTTCTTTTCCTTACATCCTCATATTTCTCTCTTAGCTCTTCAATCTCGTTTTCCTTTAGCTGCAGCAGGTCGAGCACCTGCCTTGCGGTGCTTTTTCCTTCTAAGGGCACAGAACTCTGTCTCAACGCGAAAACATTCAGCCTTTCAGCCATGTAGCGAGCCCTAAGTAGAAGGGTTTGGATTCGCTGCGTAAGGTCGCTATAAAGCTCAGCATTTTCCTCTCGCGCAAAAATGTTTGATTCCTTTGCCCTGCTTTTCTTCTCTTTTTCCATTTTGAGGTTGTTTTCCAGTACAGGCAGTGTTGCGTCAAACTCCTGCATCAATTCCATTAAATCAGGCTTGCCAACAGCTCCGCCTCTCTCAAGCTCTCTGTCAACTTTCTTGAACTGCTCCCTTAGCTCCCTCAGTTTGTCAATCGCTTTGTCGAGCGAGGCGACAAAAACTACTCTTGTTGCATCCCCCCAGTCCTGCGAGGAAATGCTGGAGTGAAGATAATTTATCTTTTCCACAATCTTTGGAACCTCAAGCTGCAACTCCACCATAACACCTTTTTTCCTATAATTAAAACGACAATGTTATTTATATTCTTTGTTTTGGGGCAGATTCATTTGCCCTTCCCAACTTATTTCTCAGGCGCCAGAGGTAAAACCTTTTTATTCTCCAATGCCCTATTTTCTTACATGCTTTCTTTTGATAGCGGAATCCTTGTTGGAAAAAAGCTGCTGATAGACCCAAGTGGAAAGGGCAATTCCAAGAACATTCTGATAACACATGCTCATGCCGACCACGTGAAGCTTAATTCCAGTGGGACCTACTATTTTTCCAAGGAAACTGCGCGCATAATTGAATCAAGGTACAGGAAGGTGAAGAGGGCAAAGCCGCTTGCCTTTGGAAAGAAGGTAAACATTGATGGCATCGTTGTTTCCCTTCACAACAGCGGGCACATTCTCGGCTCTGCTTCTGCCGTGGTTGAAGGGGAAAAAACCATTGCTGTAAGCGGCGATTTCAAGCTGCAGAACAGTCTCATTCAGCAAGGCGCAGCTCCCTTGCAAGGCGATGTTCTCATAGTAGAAAGTACCTTTGGATTGCCCTCCTTCAAATTCCCCAAAAGGGAGCAGCTGTATGAGGAAATCGGCTCCTGGATTAAGGAAAAGAGCAAGAGGGGCTTTGTTGTTCTCGCAGGCTATTCGCTGGGAAAGGCCCAAGAGCTGACAGCGATCTGCAATGAGTATGCTGGAATTTCCCCCATAGTGCATGACAGCGTTTTTGAAAACAACAGGGTTTATGAAGCATTGGGCGTAAAGTTGGGAACTTACCACAAGCTGAACCACAACCTGCGCGACAGCCCTGTCCTTATAATGCCGCCCTCGCTTGTTGACCATAATTTACAGCAAGTGCTAGAGCACAGCCTCAAGAAAGAGGTCTTCACTGCACTGGCGACTGGCTGGAGCTTTAGAAGCAGCTACAATAAGATTTTTCCGCTTTCGGACCACGCTGATTTCAACCAGCTGTTGCAGTACGTAAAGGAGTGTTCTCCCAAGCTTGTGCTAACAATGCACGGCTATGAAAGGGAGCTTGCCAACTACATACAACGCAGGCTTGGAATTCCAGCAAAGCCTCTGGCCGAGAAGGGGCAAAAGGTGCTTGGGGAGTTTTTTTAGTAGGCAAATCCCTGCTTCCCGAGAATTCTGTAAGCTGTTGTTTGCTCAGGCGCATTCTCCAGAGACGTACACCATAACACTATCTTTTATTTGCCCGCTCTGCTCGTCCACATAAGCGGTTATTGTTACCTTCTCGCCTTCAAAGCTGCCACTGTCCCAGTCATAGGAACAGTACATTTGTTCAGGCCCCCCTCCAATAGGTTCTGAATACTCACAGTCTTGGAGAGGAAAACCCATGCCCACCTGCTCGCCTTGAATCACCAGAAAAGGGTTTTCAAGGCCATAGCCTTGAGCTTCCACCTCCACCACTGTTGTCCCCGAGACAGTAGAACCGTTTGCAGGGCTGGTTATATCTATGTAGGGTACGTCTTGACTGGCTGCGCCGAACGGAAACAGCATTATTATGATTACTGCAAAGAGTGCAGCTTTCATTGCCTCCATTAAGCCACCTGAAATAGCTGGGAAAGGATGGGCTTTAAAAATCCGCGAAATTGTTAGGTAAAAAACTAATAAATCTTTTCCACCACTTTTTTCATATGAAGCCACAGGCACTCTACAAAGTC
This sequence comes from Candidatus Iainarchaeum sp., assembly GCA_017610245.1. GTDB lineage: Archaea > Iainarchaeota > Iainarchaeia > Iainarchaeales > JAFCCK01. The sequence goes on along the minus strand of JAFCCK010000051.1, from coordinate 4,316 downwards.
CTCCTTTCCCACTATGGCAAACAGCTCTGGTGGCCTGTAACAGAGCCAGGGCAGACCATTCCCAGCTACAAGCCAAGGAAGCGCCTGAGCGGGCGGCAGAAGCTGGAAATCTGTATTGGTGCAATCCTCACGCAGAACACTGACTGGAAGAATGTGATGAAAGCATTGGAAAATTTGAACAGGGCGGGAATGATGGACTGCGGCAAAATTGCAGGTGCGAGGCAGCAGAGCATTGCCACACTTGTGAAGCCAAGCGGCTACTATAACAGGAAGGCGAAAAAGGTGAAGGCTTTTTGCAAATATCTGCAGAAGAAATATAATGGAAGCATCAGCAAGCTGCTTTCAAAGCCCATAGAGGAGCTGCGCTCCGAGCTGCTCTCCCTTCATGGCATTGGAAATGAAACAGCAGATGACATCATTCTTTATGCTGCAGAGCAGCCATCCTTTGTGGTGGATGCCTATACAACGCGCTTTGTTAAGCGGTTTTTTGGGCGGACAGCCATCGATTATGTAGAAGTTAAGGGCTTTTTTGAGCAACAGCTGCCTAAAGATGCGCAGCTCTTCAATGAATTCCATGCCTTGCTGGTAGAGCACGGAAAGCGCTACTGCAGGCGAGAGCCCCAATGCGGGGAATGCTTTTTGGCAGGGAAATGCGAATTCCAGCAGCGGAAATAGTGTTTTAAATCATTTCCCCTCCCTTTTCATAAAGGTGTTTTTGTGGAGAGAATTCATTCAAGCGAGGTTTCCAAGCATAAGGAAAAAAAAGTGCTGCTCAGCGGCTGGATTCATGAGATTCGCGACTTGGGAAAATTGAAGTTTCTGGTTTTGAAGGACAAAATGGGAATTGTCCAGATAACGCTTCCAAAGGAGAAAGTTCCCGCAACAGTAATGAAAACAGCCGATTCCCTTACAAAGGAAAGTGTTGTTGCTGTTGAGGGGAAAGTGAAAGCAGCAAAGCAAGCTCCAGGCGGGTTTGAGGTAATTCCTGAAAAGCTTGAAATTGTCAGCCTTGCGAATGCCCCTACTCCCATTGACACTTCCGGCAAAATTGAAACAGATTTGAGCAAGCGCCTTGATCATCGCTTCCTTGATTTGCGCAATCCAAAGCGCTTGGCAATTTTCAAGGTGAGGAGCAAAATGTATAAAGCCCTTGTAGAATTCTTTGATAAAGAGGGCTTTACGGCAATCAACACTCCGAAAATAACTGCTGCTGGCCTGGAAAGCGGCTCCTCGCTCTTCCCTGTTGTTTACTTTGACAAGGAAGGTTTTTTGGCCCAAAGCCCGCAGCTCTACAAGCAGATGATGGTGTGTGCGGGCTTTGAAAGGGTCTATGAAATTGCCCCTGTATTCAGGGCAGAGAAGAGCAACACGCCAAGGCACCAGACTGAATTCACTGGAGTGGACTTTGAGATGGGCTTTATCAAGGACACTGGGGATGTAATGGATGTGATTGAGGAAATGCTCAAATATGTGCTAAAGAGTGTTAAGGAAGAATGCAAGGAGGAATTGAAGCTTTGGGATGTTGAAATAAAAGTGCCGAAGAAAATCCAGAGGCTAAAGATGCCTGAAGTGAAAAAATGGCTCGCCGCTAAAGGCAAGAAGATTCCTGAGAATGAGGACTTTGATGCAGAGGCAGAGCAAATGGTTGGTAAGATTGTAAAGGAGAAGTATGGCGAGGAATTTGTTTTCGTAACAAACTATCCAATCGAAAAAAGGCCCTTCTATCATTTCTATTCATCTGACGGGAAAACAACAGACGCCTTTGATTTGCTCTGGAATGGTGTGGAAATAGCAACTGGCGGACAGCGGGAGCACCGTTATGATATGCTAAAAAAGCAGGCAGCAGACAAGGGCGTTGACCTTGATGCAATGGGATTCTATGCCGAGTTGTTTAAATATGGAGCACCGCCGCACGGCGGCGTTGGCTTCGGATTAGACCGCTTAATTCAAAGCCTTTTCAAGTTTGACAACATTAGGGAAGCTGTCCTTCTCCCCAGAGACCCCGATAGGTTAATGCCGTAAGAGACCTATTGCTTTTAATTGCTTTTTTGCCTATTCTAATAGGCTGGTGTTGCGATTGCCTAAAGTGAAAATAGACAAGGAGCTTTTGCTGAAAGTTGCCGAGAATGCCCGCTTGGAGCTTTCCCAAAGGGAAATAAAGGAGTTCCTGCCGCAGCTGAGGGAAATACTGGAATCCTTTAGCAAACTGGACGTGCTTGATGTTTCCCAGGAAAAGCCATCCTTCCAGCCGCTTCCTCTAAAAAATGTCTTTCGCGATGACAAGGTTGAGAAATGCCTGAGCCAGAAAGAGGCATTGAGCAACACAAAGCACAAAAAGGATGGCTATTTCCTCGGCCCAAAAGTGGTGTAAAAAATGCCTGCATTGAGTATAGGTGAATTTGTAAAGCAAGTCAAGATGGAAAAAATAGATGTGCTGGAAAACACACATCTGATTCTCGATGAAATAAAATCAAGTAATGAAGAATTCAGCCACTTCAATTTGATTGCGGAAGAATTTGCTCTGCAGCAGGCAAATGAGATTGAAGCGGAAATAAAGACTGGCAGGCATAGGGGCCGGCTACTGGGGGTGCCAATCAGCGTAAAGGACTGTGTCTGTGTAAAGGGAATTGAGAGTAAGGCGGGCAGCAAGATACTTAGCGGCTACAAGCCAACCTTTGATGCAACAGTAATTGAAAGGCTGAAAGTGGAAGGGGCAATAATCATTGGGAAAACCTCTCAGGACGAATTCGGCTTTGGCAGCTTTAGTGTGAATACTGGCATTGGCTTCCCTGTTCCAAAAAATCCTTTGGATAAAAACAGGAGCTGTGGTGGAAGTTCGGGCGGCTCAGCAGGCTTCACTGCCCTAACAAATTTAACGCATGCGAGCATTGCTGAATCAACTGGGGGAAGCATTGCTTGTCCCGCTTCCTTCTGCGGCGTGGTTGGTTTCACCCCCACCTATGGCAGGGTTTCTCGCTATGGCTTGATTGATTATGCAAACAGCCTTGACAAGATAGGCACAATGGGAAAGAGTGTGGAAGATGCCGCGCTTTTGTTGGAGATAATAGCTGGTCCTGACACCAAAGACAGCACTTCTTTGCAGAATGCTATTGGGGAATATTCAAATGCAGACAGCAATATCAGAGGCATTAAAATTGGGGTTGTAAAGGAGCTGAATGAAAAATGTGATGAGAGCATTCGACAGGTTACTGGAGAGGCGATAATGAAGTTGCGAAAGGAGGAAGCAGAAGTGGTGGATGTTTCTCTCCCACTAAACAGCACTTATGGCATGGCAGCTTACTACTTGATTTCAATGAGCGAGGCAAGCACCAACCTTGCGCGCTATTGTGGAATGCGCTATGGATTGCATCAGAAACTGCAAGGCAGCTTTAATCAGTATTTCACAAGAGTGAGGAGTAGTGGCTTTGGAAAGGAGGCAAAGAGGCGAATTCTGCTGGGAACGTTTGCAAGGATGTCCGGCTTCAGGGATGCCTACTACCTTAAGGCAATGAAAGTGAGGACAAAGCTGATAAATGAATTCAAAGAGGTTTTCAAAAAGGTTGATTTGCTTGTGCACCCAACAATGCCGATTGTTGCCCCCAAGTTTGATGAAATTGCAAAACTCACGCCCTTGCAGAACTATGCCATGGACCTTTGCACGATTCCTGCAAACCTGGCAGGATTGCCCCACATCAGTGTAAATGCTGGCAGCAGCAAAAAAATGCCTGTCGGTCTAATGCTTACTGCAGACCACTTGCAGGAGCAAAAGTTGGTGAGAGCGGCAAAAGCAGTTGAGGAGGTAGTAAAATGAGCAAAGAGCTTAATACAGCTGTAGAAGCTGTAAAGGCAGCTGGAAAAATTCTCATGAATGAATTTAGGCATGGGACAAAAGCCAGAAGGAAGAGTGCCAAAGAGCTGGTTACGCTGGCTGATATAAAGTGCGAGAAAAAAATTATTTCCATGCTTCAGCTGGATTTCCCGGATTACAGCATTTGGTCCGAGGAGATGGGAAAAATTGAGAATGAAAGCGAGAGCAGGTGGCTGGTTGATCCCTTGGATGGAACTCACAATTTTTTATTTGACTTGCCCCTTTTCGGTGTTTCAATTGCTCTTGAAAGAAAGGGGGAGATTCAGTGCGGGGCTATACTACTTCCGTTTTTCAATGAGCTTTTCATAGCCGAGAAGGGAAAAGGCGCTTTTCTGAATGGCAAAAAAATTCAAGTTTCTAAAAGAGCGATTGCTGATTCAGCAATTAATATTTGTGCCGGAGTCTTTAATAGTGATGAAAAGCTAAAGAGATTTAAGCAGGTTAAGGA
>JAFCCK010000050.1 GCA_017610245.1 Candidatus Iainarchaeum sp. | reverse complement strand
AAGGGAATTCTCTTTTCCTTGATTATTCTCATTAAATTGCTTTGCAGCCCCTTTAAGTTTGCTAGTTTCCCGTTTGGGGGTATTTCCACAGTAAGTAATTTGATCCTCTGCAGCTTTGATCGTTTTTTGGGGCTTATACTTGGATCTCCTAATATTTCCCTTATCCTCCAATCAAAAGCCGGCCTTAGCGTAATAACGTAATCCTGTTTCAGAAATAAGCTTTGTAACTCACCAGTATTTTTTGGGACAAGCCAACTATTAGTGCCAGCAGTATCCAGCTCAAAATGTCCTCCAATGCCCTTCTCGTTCAACAGTTCCTGGAATTTTGCTTTAACCCAATTGGAAAGCCTAGCACCATGACGACAAACAAACAAAACTTTGATTTTCCTTGTCCTTTTTTTGGGTGCTCTTCGCATCGGTCTTGCTCTGAGGCTGCGTTTTACTTTACCTCGCCTGCTTTTACTAGTGGTTTTTCTCATGTAAAACCACTTCCCTCAACAAAAATTTCAGCCGGCTGTCCCAAAGAGCCTTTTGCATCAAATTTCACTCCAAGCAGCTGCTCGCAGATTGCAATATTGGTTAAACAGTGCTGTGTGAGTTTGCTGCACTTGATTGTGCTGTAACCCTTTGCCAGGGCCATGAAGGGAATGAGCTGGTCGGCAGCATGGCTATCAACTGCCTTCTTTTCCGAGAGCTCCTGCAGTAGTTTTTGGGCGGCTTCCTTTCCGACCACTTCGGCGGGCTTCCCTCTTTTTCCTAGGGCGCTTCCTGCCAGCATATTGCCCTCTGAGTCAATTGCAATGAGCGTGATGCCGCTCCCGATTGTGTTGCTTGGCTGCTTGAATTCTATTTTCTCATCAAAAATCACTTTTGGGAATTTTTCCCTGATGATTTTCTTTGCGGCAATTGATTGGTTGATGCTTACTTCATTTGGCAAATCGCTGCTGTGGGAGAAGACAAGCATGGAATCAAGCTCTTGGAAGTCTGTTAGGCAAACTGGTTTCAGGGGCAGTTTTGCTTTCTTGCTTGAAAAGTTCGCTATCCCATTCCCCTTTGGATAATAGCCACGCTTGCTTACAGAGAGCTCGAAGCGTGCTCCCATTTTTTTGAGTATTGGGAAAAGAAGGTGCCGAATGAATTCTATAGGAGGAGACCATGCAACATTCGTGCCACCCTGCACCCTGAGCTTCAAATCAGATTTTAAGGCAACTGGGAGAAGCTGTTGAAGAAGGAGGGAGATGCTGCCAGCTGTCCCAATATTTACGGCAAACTGCATTGAATTAATCTTCTTGGGAGAAAACCAAACCTCCATGCTCCCTCTATGCGCTCCCTTAATTTCAGCACTGCATATTTCCCCCAAAGCTTGCAGTGCTGTCAAATGCTGCGGTCTCAGCCCTGGCTTTGGCCTGGCAGCCCTAATCTTGGTGATGTGAATTGGCTTCTGCTGCAATGCAGCAATTGCAAAGGATGTGCGCAATATTTGCCCTCCTCCCGAACCTTGGGAACCGTCTATCTCAATCGCTTTTTCCATTTTACACCATATTTTAATATATTGGTTTTAAGTTAAAAACTATTGGTGTGAAATGAAAATTCTTGTAACAGGCAGCAACGGCTTTGTTGGAAAGGTCCTTGTAAGGGAGCTGAAGAGACAGGGACACCAGTGAGAGGGCTGTGATGTAAGTAGCGGGAAGGACATTCTTGATTTAGGGCAGGTTAAGAGGGCTGTGAAGGGAAAGCAAGCTGTTTTCCATCTTGCTGCATTGCTTGATGAGACAAAACCAAGGGAGATGCTTGCTGTGAATGTGAAGGGAACGGATAATCTGGTGGAAGCTGCTGCGAAAGCGGGAGTTGAGCACCTTATTTATCTGAGCACTGTGGGGGTGCATGGAAGCGTTTTGGGCAGGATTGATGAGAAAGCTGCTGTAAAGCCGGAAACAATGTATGAAACAAGCAAGGCTCGCGCGGAAAAAATTGTTTGGGAGAGCCAGGAAATGCTGCCCATTACAATCATCAGGAGCGCGCTCGTTCTCGGCCCAAATGAGTACTGGAAAGGGATTGTGAAATTGATTAGAAAAGGGTTTCCGCTTATTGGCTCTGGAAAGAACCATTTCCAAACAATTTATGTGGAGGATTTGGCAGCTGCGCTTGCATTTGTCCTAGAAAAGAAAGAGTGTTTTGGGGAAGTGTATATCGTCGCGGGAAGGGAGCAGCCAACTTTAAGGGAACTCTATGGGTTGATTCAAAAGGAGCTTGGGTTGGAGGGAAAGCAGAAAACAATTCCTGTGTGGCTGGGAAAGCTGCTTGCATATGTCTCCTTGGTTAAGTCAAAGTTCAGCGGAAAGAAAACTGTTGTGCTGCCGCAGCATGTGAAAAGGCTCGTAAGGGAGCGCAGCTACGATACTACGAAGATAAATGCGCTTGGGTGGCAGCCGAAGTATTCGCTTGAGAAGGCTGTTAAGGAAACTGTGAGTGGGATTGAATTAAAGTGAGGGAGAATTAGCGTTTTTCCTTTCCTGCTTTTTTCACTGCTGTTGTTATTGCTTTGAATTTTTTGCCCATTTCATTGAGGTTTCCCTTGCTTGATTCAAAGGTCGTGCCAACTTGTACTATATCCGCTCCCGCCTTGATTGTTTCAAATGCAAATTCTGGTGTGCGAACTCCCCCAGCAACAAGCAATGGCACTTCCAATACCTCTTTAGAAGCGGAAACCATTTCTGCGGGGGCTGGCGCTGGCGCACCGCCTCCAGATTCGAGAATTATTAGCTTGCTTCCCATGTGCTGGCCTGCAAGAGCAGTTACGGCAGCAAGGTATGGCTTGTTTCTTGGGATGAGTTGCGCGCGACCCATCCAGCCTGCGGCCTCTCCTGGCTCGATAATAATGTAGGAGGTTGGAATTACCTCAATTCCGAGACGCTTGATTGGGAATGAAGCGCCAATCTGTGCCCCTGAAATCCAGTAGGGATCATTGCTGTTGAGCATTGACATGAAATAAATCGCGTCGGCCTGCTTGCTTAATGTTGCGATATTCCCTGGGAAAAGAATTACTGGAAGGGATGAATTTTTCTTTATCTGCTTTATCGTGTCCTCGAGCAGTTGCCCTTGCGCTCCCACAGAGCCGCCAACGGCAAATACATCCAGGCCATTTTCTTCTGCAATCTTTGCTATTTTTCCGCTTAACTCTGGAGTGTAGTTTGGTGGGTCCAACTGCATGAAAGTTAGGCCACCGTCTGCCTGGATTTGGCTTATAATTTTCTTATAGGTTTTGCCGTCTTTCATTCTGGATCAATAACAATATTGGCTTTGATTAATTATATAAATACTCCTGAGAGCACTTTTAAGGCTGCTTCAATGTTCCCCTGCTGCTGCTCTTTAACAAGTATGCCATGCCCTGGCAGAAGTATTTCAAAATCCAGATTTTTGATTGAATTGAGTGAATTTATGAGCTGTTCTTTGTTTCCAGAGGGTAGGTCCCACCTGCCAACAGAGCCCTTGAAGAGGAGGTCGCCGGAAAAAAGCAATTTCTGCTTGTGGTCAAAAAAGCAAACGCTGCCCTGGGTGTGCCCTGGTGTGTGCAATACTTCCAAATTGAATGGCTCAAACTCTATTGTACCGCCAGGCTCAAGAAATTCGCTTATCTTGGGGAAATATTTTGAGCCAACAAGGTGCGATGCAGTATACATTACGTCCTTGTTGTTTACGTAATCGGCGTCAAGCTTATGCATTTTAAACTCTATTCCCTCAAACGGTTTTGCCCCGCTGAAGTGGTCTGCATGCCCATGAGTGAATAAAACAGCGTCAATTTCCCCTGCAGTAAAGCCAATGCTAGCAAAAGCATTGAGCAAATCATGGCTGTTGTTCTCGCTGCTCGCATCTACAAGCACGGTGCGCTGCCCAATGAGGAGGTAAGAATTACTGCCTAGGTTAGGGCTGTAGAAAGCAAAGAGATTGGGCTTTATTTCCTCAATCATGCAAAAAACATAGGCGAAAACAAATAAAAAGCTCATCTTATACATAACGAATGGAGTTTTACTTAAATACATTTCCCGGCAACATATAATCTGGTTTTATGGAGATAGGCGAAACTATTCAAAGAATCATCTCCGCTTCTGGGAAGAGCAAGGGAGAAGTAATGCAACTGATAAATGAAAAAACCCAGAGGTTTTCTGGGCTGCTCACTGAAAATGGCGCTGCCCTGATGGTTGCAAAGGAGTTGGGAGTGGAGCTTGGTCTTGAGAGGCAAACACTGGAAAGGCTGAAGATAGGACAGCTGAAGGATGGAATGAATAATGTTGAATTGCTTGCAAGGGTGAAGCATGTTTTTTCCCCAAGGCAGTTTGAGAAGAATGGTAGAAGGGGCATTCTTTGCAACCTTATTGTTGCTGATTCTAGCGGGGAGATTCGCCTTACTGTATGGGGGAAGGATGTCAAAAAGTTGGAGCAGGAGAAGGTGCAGAAAGGGAGCATTCTCCTCCTAAAAAACTGCTATGTTAAGAGCTACAATGATGTACCGCAGCTGAATCTTTCATACAATGGCAGCATTGAGGTAAAGCCTGATGCTGAGGGAACAGAATTGCCGCCAGGGGAGGAAAGAAAGCTCTCCCTTAAGGAGCTTTCGAGCAATGAAAGCGATGTAAGCGTTGTTGCTAGGGTTTTGAGAATGTTCCCTGAAAAAAGCTTTGAGAGGGAATCCGGGAAGGGGAGGTTGCTAAATTTTATGTTGGGGGATGGAACAGCAATTGTAAGGGCAACAGCCTGGGATGATATGGTGAATGAGGTAAGGAAACTCAATTCTGGAGAGGCCGTGAAGATAGAGGGAGCATACACCAAGGAGGGGCTGAAGGGAGTGGAGCTGCAGCTTGGCTTCAGGGCAAGGATTTTAAGGGAGCCGGAAGAGGGGAAGGGATTGCCAAGCCCTGAGGAAATGCAGGGAATTGAATTGCAGGAGAAAAAGGTGGCTGGGCTGCAGGAGGGGGATAAATTTGTGCAATTGAATGCTGAAATAGCTGATATTCTGCCGGGAAATTTGCGCTTCAATGTTTGCCCGAACTGTGGGAAAAAAGTGGAGAGTGTTGAAGGGGGCTACCTGTGTGAGGGCTGCGGGGAGGTGCAGCCTGATATCAGGGCTGTTGTCTCGTTGCAGTTGCGGGATGAATCTGGGACGATAAATGCGGTGTTGTTTGCAGGGATGGCTGAAAAGGCAATTGGATTGGGGAGAGAGGAACTGAAGAAAAGGCTGGAAGTGAATACTGCTGAGCAGCTGATTGCTGAGTTGCGGGAGAAGATTGCTGGGAAGAAAGTGAAAGCAAGTGGTTTTGTTAAGAAGAACAGCTTCAGCAATGAGCTGGAGTTTAATGTGAAGGGCTTTGAGTTGGTCTGATTATTGGGGGAAAGCAATTTATGGAAAAAAAGGCCGCAAAGAAAAAGAAAAGGGCAAAGAAGCTTGCCTGGGGCGAATCTGCTGATGTTTATCTGCTTCCACGGGGGAGGGTAAGGCTCGGCGCTCGCGTTGTTAGGATAGAGAGGCGATTTAGGGGCGAACTAATAAAATTTAGCCACAAGAAAGGGCTTTGCACGTATTACTGCTTTAGGATTGCAAGGCTCCTCTTTCCAGAGCACGTGATAAATGTGAGGGGGCTTAAGCCGTTTGGGAAAAAAGCTGGCAAGCTGGATGCCACTCCAAAGTATTACTCAAAATACTACCCTTTGCCAAGGAAAGCGAAGGCAGATATAGAGCATATTAGGCGGAGGATTGAGGCTGCACATAAAGGCAAGGCTGATTGGGGAAAGATAAAAGAAGAGGTTAAGGCATTTGACAAAAAAATGAGGGAAATATACCCTGGATTGATTCCCACTGCAAAAAAGCTTGAAGAGGCAGGGTTTGTGGTCCCGCACCCAGAACTCAACTTCACTGTACATAAAGGCAAGATAATGTTCTTTGAGATTGAGCTAAAGAGGGGGACTGAAGTTGATGTGTGGAAGCCTGTGCTACATAGGATTTTGTCGAGAGTGAAAATGATGCGCAAACCAGAGGCAAGACGGCTTTTTATTAACGCACTCAAACTGATTTGCAGGTATGAGCTTGTCTTATCGAATGAAAAAAGAATTAGGGGGGATACCGCCAGCTGCTTGCATCATGCTATTCTCTTTGATTTTTATGATACTGGTATTTTAAGAATAGAAGAGCGAAATGCACTGGCAAGAGCCATCAGAGATTTGCCTGCATCAAGAAGCAAGCGAGAGGCGGAAAGGCTCTTTAGGATGCTCAGTCTGGGCAGCTGATTACCGGAAATCCACTCTCTGCAAAGCTTTTAAAAGGGTTCAAAGAATATTTTAACAGAAGCAAGTTCAATGCAAGGGGGCACTGTTCCCGAGCAATGCTCTCAAGGTGTTGTGAATTTGCGGGAGGAATTAAAATGGGGAAGGAGATTAAGAATATAACTGATTTGCCCGGTGTGGGAGCACAGGCAGCTGAAAAGCTTATTGGCGCGGGATATAAATCTTTGGAAGCTGTTGCAGTGGCTTCTCCAATGGAACTGCAGGAAGCGGCAGGCTTGGGCGAGATAACAGCAGGAAAGGCGATAAAGGCTGCTAGGGATGCACTTGAAATGGGTTATGAATCTGCTGACAAGCTTGCTAAAAAGAGAGAGCTAGTTGGAAGAATAACAACAGGGAGCAAAGAAGTTGACGCGCTAATTGGTGGTGGCATTGAGACGCAATCAATAACAGAATGCTACGGAAA
>JAFCCK010000049.1 GCA_017610245.1 Candidatus Iainarchaeum sp. | reverse complement strand
TGAGAAAACTGTAGTGTACATCTTTCCCTTGTTTTTCCCGTATTCAACCATTTTGAAAAGTTCCTTGTTAAGGAAGGGCTCGCCGTTTCCAATGAAGTTCAGGAGAAGTGCTTCTGGAAACTTTGCAACGATGTCCTTGAACATAGCAAAGCTCATTGGCTTCGCCCCCCTGTATTTGAACGGATTGTCTGGAACAATGCTGCTGTGCGTTAGGCACATATCGCAGCCCAAGTTGCACTCATAGGAGGTGAAAATTCCCAAGCCAATTGGCTTGTAGCTAACAGTTGGTGAGTCTTTTTTTGAGAGCAAGTATTTTGCGTGGTTTATTGTCTGGCAAAGCCTTCTTTTTCCAGTAACTATCCTATATGCAGTCTTAAACGACTTTAGCAAAAAACCTGCTTCCATAAAGAAAATTAGGCTCTATTTAGTTTTTAAGGCTTTTATAGGGCTGCTTAACTATTATGTGGTCTTTGTACAGAAAGATCCTTTGGCGAGAAACCTAATTAAATCTTTGCAACTATTTATGTTTAGAGCAAGTGGTAGTAGGTGGGTTTATGCAAAAACACAGCTCATTAGAGAGAATTCAAATTGAGACCGAGAAAAACTACTGTATCAATTCGCAGCTTGAAAGGCTTGCGATTGTAGAAAAAATATTTGAAAGAATTCCGAAGGGAATTCTGCTTGATGTTGGCTGCCATGAGGGCGAGTTCCTCCAGCAAATGGTCGCCTCAGGATGGAAAGGCAAAGGTATAGAGTTAACCGACAAATACAAGGTTGCGAGGAGAAAGGGGCTTGATTGCACGCAGTGCAATATTGAAGACGGTTTGCCCTTTACTCAAAACACTTTTGATGTGGTTTTTGCGGGCGAGATAATAGAGCATTTGGCAGATACCGACCTTTTCCTTGAAGAATGCAACAGGGTACTTAAAAAAAGCGGCACATTGATAATCACAACACCAAACATTGCGGACCTTTACTTCAGATGGGTTTTATTGAAAGGTCTTGCTCCTCTTGACCCATTTGCGAAGGGAGGCCATATAAGGCATTATTCTCTACCTTCTTTGAGGCAGCACCTGATTTGCCATGGTTTTGCTATAAAGGAGTCCCATGGTCTTGGACTTTTCTTTCCACTACTTTGGAGAAGCGAGTGGCTAAGCGGCTCTTTGGATAGGTTATTTTCCAAGATTGGTTTCACTAGGCTGTTTCCAAATCTGTGTAAGCAGTTGATTGTTGTTGCCGAGAAGAAATAACATTGCAGCATTTCAGAAATAACCAAGTGCATGCATTCTTTCTTCGGCAAGCTTTAGGGCTTTGTCACATATCTTTGGCCTTGACTTGGCTTTTTTCTTTTTCCCTATCTCGGGAAAATCTTTTACCCCAAACAGCGCAAGTAGTGCCTTGAATAGAGAGGTTTGCGGCAAACCGTAAGAGAAATTGTATTTGAATTCTAAAAACGAGCCGACAATTTCTTTGGGAACTTTAAACTCTTTACTCTTTTTTCTCCTTGCAAAGCAAATCAAGTGATTATAAAGCCATTCCAAAGCCGGAGGAATTCTCCCTGTTTTTAGAAGCTTGGCCAGATAATATAATCGCAGTAAAAAACGGTCGTCTTCTCCGACAAAACGGTTGCTTGAAAAAAATAAATCATAGGTAAATTCCCTCAGGAATGATTCCTTTGGGAAAATACCCTGCTTTTCAAAAAAATCAAACGCTGCCCTGTTGAATAAGCAGCACCCGTCTATCCTGTTGAAATGATAATTATTCTTTGTACAAAAACCATGGTCGGAAACTATCAGCAAGTGCTCTGGCTCTAATTCAGAATACATCTTTTCTGCAATCTCAAAGCAATGAGTGTAAATACGCTCAAGGTCTTCGCCATAAATTCTGAAAGTGTGAAAAAGCCTGTCAACAAAGCTAAACTGCACAAACATTAAATCAACGTTCTTCTTCAAGTAATCCTCAATCAGCTTTTGGTTGTTTTTTTTAACCTGCTCAAAAACGAGCCTAAATGGTCGGTTTTTTATGATGTTGAAGAAAGTTTCTTTTTTGTCCCCTTCTACCCAAAACACAAGGTCTTTCCGCTTGTCATTTGCAAAAGGAATCCCGGCCGGGGTAAGCGGCAGGTTGTCAGTGTAAACGGAGAAACCATTATTTCTGATTATTTGCCAGAAAGTGAATCCCATTATATCCTCAAAGGATCTACTTCCTTCAATTGGTCTGCCCCATATATCTGTAATGCCATGCGTTTTCACATCCGCGCCGGTGTATATTGATGCCCAAGCAGGTCCTGTTGCCGGGATTTTGGCTTTCAGCTTTTTCAAAGTAAAGGTCCAAGGGTTTCTTTTCAGGAAATCCCTTGTCAGATAATAGTCCAGCCCATCAAAGCCGATTATTAGAAGCCTCATAACGAAAAATAGTAAGCATAGTTTTTAACTTACTTTTTGTATACAATATAGCTATTGAGAGTTCTGAGAGGCATTCTATAAGTATTTTTAGGGGTATGTGATGAATGTAACACTGTTTCCGGTTCTGAAGGAAGAAAGTCACAGCATGCATGTTTACTGTAGAGAGCTGGCAGGGCACTTGTCCAAAAAAATCAGTTCGAGAGTCTTCCAGCCAAATGATGTGCCATTGCCCAGCTTCCTGAACAAACCATTGAACAAATGGCTTCTTTACATAATGCAAGCAAAATCCGCCCAGCGCGACTTAAATCACATAGTTGACCATGGCTACTCACACCTCTTGCTTTCCCTTGACAAGAAAAGGACTGTTGTAACCTGCCATGATTTGCATCCTCTAGAGCTTCCTGAAACAGTTACTTGGCATACCCGAAAGCTATTTAAGAAGAAGATGGAGCTGATGCTGCAGGCAGGACAGATAATTGCAACAAGCCAGCACACAAAGCAGGACATAATGAAGCATTTTCCAGAGGCAGATGAGAGCAAGATAACGGTGGTTTACAATGGCGTGGCCGAGGCATTCAAGAGAATCCCAAGGGAGGAAATAGCTGCCTTGAAAGAAAGGTTCGGCATATCAGGAAAAAAGGTTGTTTTGAATATCTCAATCCCTGAGCCCTACAAGAACATTAGTTTTTTGTTTAATGCATTTGCACTGCTTAAGGACAAAGATGCCGTTTTGGTGAAGGTGGCAGGGCTTTTGAGGAGTGAACAAGCCCTGCTCAAAAAACTAGGTTTAGGCAGAAGGGTCGTCTTGGTTCCATTTATTCCAGAGAAAGAGGTTGTTAAATGGTACAGTGCTACTGATATATTTGTTTTCCCATCGTTGCATGAGGGTTTTGGTTTCCCGGTTTTGGAGGCAATGCGGTGCGGCTGCCCGGTTATCTGCTCTGAAGCAGCCTCACTGCCAGAGGTTGCTGGGAAGGCCGCCTTGTTTGTTGAGCCAGAAGACACCAACGCCCTGGCTTCTGCAATTGAAACAGTTCTAGCGAGCAATGCCCTGAGGAAAAAAATGTCCCAAAAGGGACTGGAGCAGGCCCGAAAGTTTTCCTGGGAAAAAACGGCAAGGGAAACAGAAGCCGTTTACACGGAGGTGTGTGAATGAACACACTGCATGTTACACCAGGCTTTTACCCGGCTGTTGTTTATGGCGGCCCTGCCCGTTCAACTTATGAGGTAGCAGTTGAGCAGGCAAGGAGAGGGCACAATATAACGGTTTTCACTTCCAACCTTTATCTGGAAGACAAAGTGGAAGCGAACCAGCCGCAAGATGTTGATGGGATAACTACCTTTTACTTTGATTACAGCCGCTTTTGGAGAAAGCTGGAACCACACTTTGTTGTCGTGCCGAAAATGAAAACAATTGCAAAAAAAATGTTCCGGGCAGGGCTCTTTGATTTGGTGCATTTTCACGAAATGAGAAATTATTTCACGCCAGTAATATCAAAGCTTTGCAGGCAATACAAGGTACCGTATGTTGTAACCCCTCACGGCACTCTTTATCCCCGAGGAGTAAGTGTTTTCAAAAAAAAGCTGTTTGATGCTCTCTATGGGAAAAGAATACTGGAAAATGCAGCAATGGTAATCGCCTTGGCAGAAATGGAAAAGCGGGAATTACAGCAGATGTTCTCATTGCCGCCAGAAAAAATCAAGATTGTGCCAAATGGCGTAAATCTGGAGCAGTTCAGGGGAATGCCCCCAAGAGGAATGTTGAGAAAAAAATTTGGCATTAAAAGCAATGCCAAGGTTGTGCTTTTCCTCAGCAGAATAAACAAGATGAAAGGCCTGGATTTGCTGATTAAGGCGTTTGCTTTGCTGCGGCAGAGGAGTGCCGTGCTAGTTGTGGCAGGAAATTTTGAGGGGAGTGAGAAGCGCTACCCTGATGAAATCAAGAAACTTGTTTCAATCCTGGGTTTGCAGAACAGGATTATTTTTACAGGTCCTGTTTCTGGAAAGGATAGGCTTGCTGCTTACGGTGCAGCAGACATTTTTGTTCTGCCATCTCGCTACGAGCCCTTTGGCTTAGTTTTGCTTGAGGCAATGGCTTGCTCCCTCCCGGTTATTACAACAGAAAAATGCGGGATTGCTCCAGTGCTTGAATCGGAGAAAGCAGCCGTTGTTGTTCCATTTGATGAAAAACAGCTTGCCCTTGCGATTGATAAGCTGCTCGCTGATGGCAGTACAAGAGAAAAGCTTGTTGAGAATGGTAAAAAGCTAGCGGAGCAGTTTTCATGGAAAAAGAATGTTGATGCAATGGAGGGAGTGTATGAAAGAGCGCATTCTGCAAAAAATCTCTGATGCAACCAATGCCGTGGGTGCGAAAAAGGTTGCAGATATTTGCTGTGGCTCCAGCATTATGGGCTCTTTTGGGTTAGACCTTAATATTATAGAGCTGGGGAATACAAAGAAACCGGCAATAAATGGAGATGCCCAAAGTCTTCCATTGAAGAGCGGTTGTGTTGATGCAGCGGTCTGCTTTCAGGGATTACATCATGTAAAAGAATCATATTCTGCCATTGGAGAGATTTCTCGCATTAGCAGAAAGGCAGTAATTTTCTTTGAGCCGCTTGATGTTTTTGCAACAAGGTTGGCTGTTTCGCTTGGAATCGCAAAGAGAAGGGAGGGCAATGATGAAGTGCACAGGTTGGATGCAGAAAAAACAATTGAGTGGCTGCACTCTCTCGGCTTCAAGGATGTTGAAATGCAGAGGCAGTGGTATTTTTCGCCCAACGAAAGGCTGGACAGGCTTATTGATAAAAAGCTCCCTACGGCCATAATCCAGCAACTGATGCGTTTGCTCAATATGTTAATGCCTGGCCTTGGCAACAGGGCTTTATTTATTGCACTCAGATGAGCCCAAGCTGCTTTAGTACAGCATCAATTTTTTCAGCACTTTCCTTTGTTACGTCAACCAGCGGCAGCCTTGGAACCCCAACAGGAATGCCGATTTTCCTCAATGCATAGTGGCACGGCCCGGGGTTTGTTTCAATGAACAGTATTTTGAACAATGGCTGCAGCTCGGCATCTATCTTTGCCGCTTCTTCAATCTTTCCTTCCAGGGCGAGCTTTATGTACTCGCTTGTTTTTTGCGGGGCTACGTTTGCAGCAACACTAATGCAGCCTGTGCCGCCTGCTTTTATTATGTCCAGCGTTAGTCCGTCATCTCCTGAAATCACATCAAAGTCGTAGTCCTTTGTGAGCTCTATCACCTTCTTTATCTGCTCAATGTTACCGGAAGCTTCCTTAATTGAAATTATGTTGCTGAACTCTTTTGCTAGCCTCTCAACTGTTTCCGGCTCAATGTTTCTGCCTGTCCTCCCTGGAACATTGTAGATAATCATTTCGCCGCTAATTGCTTTTGCTATTGCAGCGTAATGCTGGTAGAGCCCCTCCTGCGTTGGCTTGTTCTGGTAGGGGCAAATCTGGAGATGCATCTTTACTCCAATACCCTCTACTTTTTTTGCAAGCTCTATCGCTTCCCTCGTGCAGTTGCTGCCATCCCCGGCAATTACAGCAGCCTTTTCCGGTGCTTGCTCCCTTGCAAATCCCACTAGCTTCACTTGCTCTTCAGCTGTAAGAGAAGCGGCGTGCCCTGTACAGCCTGCCGGAACAATGCCTGTAACGCCTCCCCGCAGAACATGCTCTATCAGCTGCTTGAAAGAATCGAAGTTTATCTCGTGGTTTAGCCTGTTGCCGTCTTCCTTCATGGGCGTAACCAAAGCCGGAAAACAGCCGGATATTTTTTTAGCCATACAATTCCCCCTTAAATTAATTCCTTCATCAAATCGTCAATCGTGAAAAATCCTTTCTTTCCGTTAATGAATTCAGCCGCTTTTAATGCTCCAAGGGCAAATCCATTCCTATTCCTTGCGGTATGCTTCAATTCTATTGTGTCGGCATTTGAATCAAAGAGTATGCTATGCGTTCCGGGAATGTCCCCTCCCCTAACAGAAGCAAAGTGCAGCTCGCCAGCCTCAATCTTCCTGCCCAGCTTTTCCTCAACAACCTTGCTCTTCCTCTCGATATTTTCCAAAAGAATTTTCTCCAGACTCTTTGCTGTGCCGCTCGGGCTATCCTTCTTCCTATTGTGGTGCAATTCTAAGGCGAGCACATCATATTCGGGGAATTTGTTGATTATTTTTGCCGCTTTCTCCACCATCCTAAAAAAAGCATTCACCCCAATGGAAAAGTTGCTCGCATAAATAAGTCCGATGCCTGCCTCCTCCACCATTTTCTTTACCTTCTCAAGTGAATCATACCAGCCGGTGGTAGCAACAACTGCATTCTTGCCCAGCTTACAGTATTTTTCAATATTTTCCAGGGCGGCTTCCGGCGTTGTGAAATCAATGCACACATCTACTTTTCCCACGCTCTCCTCATTGATTTCCTTGTGTGTGGCGCCCTCTGCATCAGGGTCAACGATTGAAGCAACCTCAATGCCCTGTTCCTTGGCTACCGCAAGTAGAATGTGCCCCATCCCCCCAAATCCAACTAGAGAAACTTTCATTATAAAAACAGCCTACTACGAAAATCTATAAAAAGATAGTTTTTTTGAACGAATTTCG
>JAFCCK010000048.1 GCA_017610245.1 Candidatus Iainarchaeum sp. | reverse complement strand
TTTATTTCAGGAGAAGCGATAATTTTGACCTTTTAGTGCTTGACATGGCAAACAAAAACGTGGGAATTGGCACGGTCCCGGCAACGTCAGGGGCATTGGACATATCCTCAACAACAGGTGCCCTGATTGTGCCGAGAATGACAACAGCGCAGAGAAATGCCATGACATTAGTGGCAGGAATGATTATATTCAACACGACAACAGGCCAGCACGAGGGATATGACGGTGCGAGTTGGGACCCATTGAATTATACACCGTAAAGGAGGTGAAATTATGGCAGAAACATGGGTAAAAAGGACCGAATCTGTTCCAAGCGAAACAGTTGAAACAGTCTATGACGTAAAGGACACGACAGTTGTGAGGACAGTAAGCAAGTCCCAGCTTGAAGCAGAGAAAGCACACCTTTTGGAGAGAATAGAAAGAATAGACGCTGATTTGGCAAAAATCGCCGAACTGGAAGCAAAATAGGAGGGATTTGATTGAAAAAAATTCAACTAAAAGTGCATAAAGTGCCTGTAGAGGTTGCAGGAAAGAAAGATACAGTAGAGATAAGCGAGCCTTTTCTTGTATTCCAGGCGAGCCGATTCAAAGAGGAAAGGCAGGGACAGCAGGCCTATTCCTATGAAGACTTCAAGAAATACACCAGAATAGATGCAGCATTCAAGAAGATGGAGGAAAACAATTTGCTGCTTGAACTGGAGGACGGGGACTTCGATGACATCTACGAGAAGCTGAAAAAAATGGAGTGGGCCAACGCTTCAAAGGAATTCGTGGCAATAGTAGTGGGGCTTGTGGAGAAATTCAATAAAGCAAAGGAAGAAAAAGAGCAAATAAGAAAAAGTTAAAAATGTAGGAAGCGATAAATAAGGTATGGAGAACGAATTGCTTTTCAGCTTGTCCAAATTTGGGGAATTCGGACAGAAGCGCTACAGGACCACGCTGCAAGCTTTGGAAACTGTGCGTATTCCCCTGCTTGTCCCTAATGGAAGGTGGTGGCTTGTTTACAAGTACAGGTTTGGGGATATTGTAGCCGACCAAATACTATTCCGATTTAACAATATCAGGAACTACTATGAGGAAAACATTCTGATTGGAACTGAGCTGCTGAACGAGCCGACCTTTCCAAAGCCATACTTGACGGTTTCAGGCAGGCAGGGGGAAATCGTTGTGGAAAACACTGATACTACAGAACAGGAATTTTCAATTGTCCTGGACTTTGTCTTGATGGACAAGGAAACAGCCGGAAAGGTAAGGGCATTGGCTGGAAAAGCATGGCAAATCCTTGAACAATCTGGGGAAGTTGAATAATGGCACAGCAAATTGAGGTAACGCATAGGGAAAGGAAAGCAATTGTCAACCCAGTTGGGCAGCTTTCAGTTTTCCTCGGGCCAGCCGAGTTAGCTGAAAACGAAGTCAAATACAAGGAGGTTGCAGCTGGCTCAACTGAAACCATTTGGACGCCTGAAACAGGGAAAGCCATCCAGCTGGCTGGCTTGATTATTTCAATGGATGCAACCGGCTCTGCTGAAGTGATTTTTGACTCAACAGTGAAAACCCACCTGGAGTTTGCCGAGAAAAAGGCTGTTCCCCTGCCTATTAATTATGCCGTGTGCGTTGGCTTGAACAAGTCTTTAAGGGTTAGTGCTACTGGAGCAAAGGCATATGTTTCAGCAATTGGCTTTGAATGCACGCCTTCCTAAAAATTTTTTAACTTGGAAAGCGCTTATTCTGGTATGACGCTTAAAGTAATCGTGCGAAAGCCCGATACAAAGGAATTGGCTCGATTAAATGCCTTAGGGAAGCGAAAGCATGGATAAAGAGTTTGAGGAGGGAACGCTGCTGCCTGTCCTGGCAGACATGCTCTTGGAGCAGAAGAAGACAAATGAATTGCTTGAAAAGCAAAAAGAGTACTTTGTGCGAAGGAATGCAGTTGAATTCGACCAGCCTATTTATGATTGGGCCGAGGCAGAGGTTCCAGCTGGTTATATTGTGCAATTTATTTTAGCTGTGCCAGAAGGCTGGGAATTTTACTTTCAATATCCAAATATTTCTTGGTATCCTGATACAGTCTATTCTATCTGGATTGATGGAACATGGGAACCCGAGATGACCGATTCCTTACAAGACTTTGGAGACCATTCAATTATTTTTGACCCTCCAAAAATTGCTTATGCTACTGCTGAGGTTAGGGCTTTGAATAGAAGTGCTTTAACCCAAACTTACAACTGTTTTTTCAGGGGGTTTTTGAGGAGACCGAAGTGGGAAGAGCATAAAGTGGTTAAATTGGCTGAAAAGGAGATGGAAAGATGACGAAACCATTCTTTTGGAGGGGTTTAAGATAACTCATATTAGGGGCGAAATCAGGAGAATTGAGGATACAAGACAGCCTCAAGCAAAGCAATTGCGTGCTATTACTGTTTCAGGGAATATTGCTGAGCATTTTAATGGAGTGGTTGGAATAGCCGTTCAACAAATTTCTTTTACAAATACAAGCAATGCAATGTTAATTAGAAATACCCATGATACTCAAGACTTGTTTATTTCATTTGATGGTGGTAATAATTTTTTTGGTTTGGGTGCAGGGGAGGACCTTTCATTGGATATTGAACTAGATTCTATTCATTTGTATGGCTCTGGGGTTGATACCTCTTATGAAATTATTATAGTTGGGTAATTTAAATGAGCATTTATTTGAGGACGCCAAGCTATACCAAAGCCTTTATTGATGCGAATTTTTATACTCAAGCTCAAATACATAATTTAGGTCTTAATGACTTTGCACAAACCTCTTTGGCAGACCCCGGTGCTGATAGGATTGTTTTCTGGGATGAATCGGATAACCAATTTGAATTTTTGACCCCAAACACAGGATTGACAATTGTGGGGAATAACCTTAATGTCAATTTGAATATGTTTGAAACAATTGCCTGTCCAGCTGGGACTAATCCAGTTGCCGATTCAACAGCAGATACACTAAATTTGGCTGCCGGAAGCAATAAAATATCCATAATTGGAACTGCTGCAACAGATACAGTAACATTTGACGTGGTTCCAGCAAACATAAATTTAAACGATTTAGCGCAGACTGCTTTAGCAGACCCTGATGCAGATAAAATAGTCTTTTGGGACGATTCAGATACGCAATTTGAATTCTTAACGCCAAATACTGGGCTTTCCATCACCAATAACAACCTTGATGTTTCATTAAGCGGGTTTTCATTAAATGATATTGGAGGAACTTCCTTGGCAGACCCTGGAGCGGATAAAATTGTCTTCTGGGATGAGTCAGACAACCTGTTTGAGTTTTTGGACCTTGGAACTGGATTATCCATTACGGGAAATACTTTAAATATGTCTGGACTTAGGTATATTGTAAGCGATTTAACACTTGGTTCACACACAGGTGATACAAATGAAACAACTATCGGCTCTTGCACCATTCCAGCAAATAGTGTTTCTACTGGCGTAGTCATTTTTGCTTCATTAAGTGGAACAGGTGTAAAAGACTCGCCGGGAGCAAGCTTTAGGCTAAAGGTAGGCCCAGCAGCAAGCGAAACAACAAGACAAACTGTTACATATCCAAGCCAAGATATCAATTCCAGAATAGTTGGGCTTACTTTGCTTTATTATGTAACAGGGGAAACCTGGACAAATGATGTAAGTGTTTTGGTTACTGTGCAGAATGGGGTTGATGGTGCTGTTGGGGCTTGTGATAGCATTATTGTTATTGGGTATTAAAGGAGATTCAAAAATGTGGAAAGTAGAAGATACCAAAAAGCAGGCGGGTTTTATTGAAGTTACACTGAGTAGGGGGATTTCTTCCAAACATATCCTGCGGATTCCGGAAGGTATTTACAGCGATGAGCTTTTGAAGGAGAAAATCAAGCAAATTGACAATATTGGGATAATTGATGACCCAAACCCTTCAATTAGTCCAGCTGAAAAGTATAGAGGGAAATCCTTTAATCCTAAAACAAATAGATTTGAATAAAAAGGCAAATTTTTTTAATCTGGACAGCATAAGGCTTTTATGCCTGAATTTGATTTTGGGACAATCTGCGTGGAGCAAAGCGTTGAGCAGGGCATGGCAGAATGGTTTCCCAACACAGTGGATTTGGGGGGCGTTGTCCTAAATAGCGTTAACTGGTATGCCCAGCCTGACCTGGATTTCTGCCCTGGCGGCTACCGGATGACGGGGCCATGGGCTCCCTTTGCCTGGCGGATAGCCCTGTTTGGCTCTCTGGATGGGGAAGAATGGACTCAATTAACAGGATGGAAGACAAGTGGCGACCTCTATGCTACATTCTGGCCAGGAGTCCAGAACCCGTTTGCCCAAGGCTCTGGAGCCCAGCCTCCAGGCCCCTGGAATGATACAATTAGCCTGCCTGTAAGGTTTTTGAGGGCGCGCCTTGAGGCAGGCCTTGATACTGGGGCATATACAAGGCTTGGCTGCAACTGCTTTGTTAACTCTGTTTCTACCGAACCGCTTGCGCAGAAAAGGATAGAGATGACTGTCCTGAATACAGGTGTTACCCACAGTTTCAGGGTTAGCACTTTCATTAATGGGCAACCTTTGGCAGATGCAAGCGCACTAATTCCAGCAGGGCAGAGCCAAGTATTTCCCTTTGACTGGTTCACCAGGGCAGGGAGATACACCATTGAAGGCAAGCTCTGGGATAATGGAAAGCTTTTGGATTCAAAAAGCATAGAGGCGACGGTATGACTTTGAAGGAAGATGTTAATGAAATAAGTGGGCATATTGCTGTGATTAACGAGGAGCTTGGCGTAATCCAAAATGAGTTAAAATGGCACAAGTGGCTTCTTTTCGCTTGCTTTGGCTTGCTAATGGCTTTATTTGGCTTGAGGGTTGGGTATCCTGCTCCTTTTTTGGCTGGCGGAATAGCGTCTATTTTGTTTGGATTGAGGTAAAGAATGGTTAAAGAGGAATTTGCTGGCGATATTGTTTCAAAGGTTGAGGGGGTAAAGCGGTTTGAGTGCCAATTACTTCAAGATGTTAAAGGAGAAACTGCAAAGCATATGATTTGCAAACTTTTGGGAGAAGAAATAAAAGGGAAATCCCCTGAAAGAGAAGTATTGGCGACTGCAAAGGACATAATTTTTGTTGATGTTAAGGAAACAGATATGAGGGTTTATTCGCCTCAAAAGGAAAAAAAATTAGCGTTTTGGGTAGATAAGCCAAAGCCAAAAACTTGCGAGTGGGTAAAACATACTTTTACGCCGACAATAGAAATTTACTGTAAATAAAAAAAGAAAAAGAAGCGGTGTTATAATGCCACCGCTTCAATCTTCTCGGCTTCTTCCTCTTGTTCTTCGCCTTCGCCTTCTTCTTCAGTATCTGTATCGGTTTCTGTTTCTGTTATTCTTGGGGCTAACCAATATTCAAGGTGTGCTTCTTCCCCAATTTTGCCTATCAGGTGCAGGGGCGTGTTTTCCCCGAATTCTATGGTTGCCCCGCTTAAATTCTTTGTTGCCCCATCAAGGTAGTCTATTGAGTAAAAGCTCGCACACTTGTTGCACTTGTT
Organism: Candidatus Iainarchaeum sp.; assembly: GCA_017610245.1. GTDB lineage: Archaea > Iainarchaeota > Iainarchaeia > Iainarchaeales > JAFCCK01. Next base: position 1,520 of record JAFCCK010000048.1, on the reverse strand, counting down.
TTTTACATTTTCCTTGATGTCTATGGTTTTTTTGTATTCTCCCTTGCTTGATTTTGCTTCTGCTGTTAGTCCGCTGGTTTCTTTGTATTGTAATAGTAGCCCTTCGCTGAATATTTTGGCGTGCTTTACTGCTGTCCTTAAATCGCTTTTTGATATTTCTGCGTGGAATAGTGCCTTGATTTCAGGGTTTGGCAGTTCTTCGCTTGAACAGTAGGTTTGCGGTATTTTAAGGGTTTCTTCTCCCCTTGTGTCTTGGATTTCTATTTCTTCGTTGGTTGTCTTGATTTTGATTGTATCCCACCTGTCAAAGCAGTTTAAAGCACTTTTGAAATGCTCCAAATCCATTCCAATTTCTGCTTTTCCCTTGTATTCCTTGAAAGCTGACGCTGGCAGTTGTATGCTTATTAGCGAGATTTGGCTTATGTCCGTTCCCTTGAAGGAAAGCCCTTTTGCGTCAAAGCAAAACTTTGCTTCCCCTATGCCGTTATCTACCAAATAGCCCACTATGTTTTTGATTTCTTTGGCTTCTAACTCTACTTCCATTTTTTTCACCCCCTTGCATTTTTGACGGTTTTAAAACTTTAAGACTTTTGCTACATAATTTGTTGTCTTTTTCTTAATTCTTTCCTATAACGAAAGAAACTTGCCCTGCTTAATCCAAACTCTTTTTTGAATAACTCTATTTGGTTTGAAACAGTTTCATTCCTATCGTTTCGCTTGATAAATGCAAGGTAAGGGTTTGGCTTTAATAAATCAGTTGCCATTTCCTTCCAGCACTCTTTATTGTAGCGGTATATGTCAAAGCATTTTATTAGGGTTCGCAGGGAAAGGTTATCGTGGGTTTCGTTTGCTGTTTCCTTTATCCATTCCACTATTTTAAAGCGTTCTTTTTGCGAAAGCCCCTTGTATTCCTGTTTTGCTATTTCAAAAAACAGTTTTATTTTTTCTGGAAAAGTAAAGAAAATACGATAATAAAGAGTGCGGTTTTTTAGTGCTTCAAGCGTTGGATTATATTCGGGAAAATCGTTCAAGGCAAAAATAAAAGAGCTTTCAACCTTAAACCTTTCAGGCACTATGAGTTTATCGCTGGAAGAAATGTATTCGGCTGTCCTGTTGCTCCCGACTTCCCACAAAATAGGCAAAAACCAATTAACCATTTCCCTGCTTTCAAACAAGAGCTTTGCGTCATCAAAAAAGAACACTTTTCCGTTGTTGCGGTAAACTTCCTCATGCAGTTTCAAGGGAGTGATATGCCCGCAACGGTATTCAAAATCTGTGTTCATTTCTTTTAGTTTCCTTAAAACCAAGTGCGATTTTCCCAAACCCCCCTCGCTTTCTAAAATAAGGGAAGAAGAATAGCCCTTTGCCACCATTTCAATAAACCGTTCCGCATTTTTATAGTATTTGCTTATTTCTGGGTTGGTGTTTTGGGTTATTTCATCAATTGCCTTGTTAAACTGCTTTTCAGCGTATTGTTCTGCTCTCTCCTTTGCCTCTTTCTCGGCTTTTTCCTCAAGACC
>JAFCCK010000047.1 GCA_017610245.1 Candidatus Iainarchaeum sp. | reverse complement strand
CAAAGGAAAGGTAAACACCGTTCTCCCCGGATCTAACGCCATTGTAAAGGGAGTGCATCGTAAACGTGCTTTTGCCTGTTCCACAGCCCCCCGCTATAAGCAATGTGTTTCCCCTCTCAATACCGCCCCTTTCAATTAGTGAATCAAAATTTGAAATCCGTGTTGGCAAAAATTCAACATTTTTTTCAGCAGTTTTGGTTTGTTCTTTGTCCTTAGGCAAGACCTTTGGGGGCTCTGGCTTTGCGATATGCTCTTGGCTATTCTTTCTCTTAAAAAGGCGTGGGAAATGCATTTTATGGCACCTTATCTCATTACATATAAACAAATGGTTGTATTTAATAGTTAGCATAGACGAAAGATAAATATTTAAATAAGTAAAGCCTTTTTGTATTCAAATGAAAAGGATATATCTCTTCCTGGTGCTAGCTGCGCTGTTTTCAATGGCAACCTACGCAAATTTTAGTGTGAATACCCAATTCAAGCCACTTCATTTGGATGAGTACGACCACTTGGCTATAGCAAAGGAAACAATTGATAGGCAACAGCTCGTATTCTACAACCCGTTTGCCGAAAGCCATCCCGAGCAGGGGTTTTTCCATAGCAGGTTTGAGTCATCCTTTGATACACTGCTGGCCTCGCTACTGATACTATTGCCAATAAAACCAATAAATTTCACGCTGCCATTCACAATATTCATTTCGATGCTCATTGCTCTTGCTGCATTCCTCTTCTCCAAGAAAATATTTAATAGTAACTTGGCTGCATTGATAATGGCTGCAAGCATTTTTTTCATCGAAAACAATTTCGCTTTTTTGGGATACCTGTTTGTGGTTCCAATGAGTCTGGCTTCAGCAATAATGCTTGTTCTCGCATACCTTTTAGTAAAATCAATCAATTCTACAAAATACTGCATCCTGTTTTTGTTTATGCTTGCAAACAGTGTCCTTATTCACCCCATATTTCCCCTAATGGTTATTGCTGCGGCAGTAGTGTTTATTTTAATACAGCCGAAAATTGTAATGCGACACAAGTTTAAGATATTGCTGGGGGCGATTGTCCTAATTGCTGGCATTGCTTTCATTAAGCTATTCACTGAATTCAGCCTTTCGGAAATGTTTCTATGGGAATATGATATATACGCTGAAACCTATCCCTTGCTGGAATTCATTGGTCTGCCAATGGTATTGCTTGCATTACTTGGGGCGGGATTTCTTGCCTTTTACCTAGTGAAAAAACGTTTGCCGGCTGAGCAAAGTAAATACGCGATTTTTCTCATTGTTGCGGCTTTTGTTGGATTGTTCATAAGGCTTTATGGCGACCATGTTAGGGTTTGCTTTTTGGGGCCATGCAGAAGGACAACAAACGCTTTCACGCTGTTCGCGTTCTTGCTTGTAGGCGTAGCAATTTATGTGATAGTGCTCGCCCTCCTTAAGCTATTTAGGGGCGTTTCCCCAAGCATTAAAAAAGCCTGCTTTTTGCTGATTGCACTTGCCATAACAGTTGGTTTTCTCTCTGCATTGGAATACACGGCATTCAAGCACATAAATGAGGTTATAGACAAGTACCAGTCATTGGAGAGGAGTGGTATTAGAGCTGCTGAATGGCTTTCAGCAAGAGGCATAGGAACAGAAAATGTTTATGCTTTGCCATGGGAAGGAAAAGGGGTTTTCATTGTTTCAGGAATGAAGGTAAGCCCGACCCTTTCAACTAGATTGGGGAGTATAATGCTGCATGAGTTGCAGCAAGAAAAACTAGTGGATTTAATTGACTTCTTTTATCTAAACTGCGAAAGAAAATATGCTGTAATAGAAAGCGTTAACGCATCATGGATTTACTCCCCAGGGCATGAGGTTAGCTGTGTTGGAATAAACAAGCTATATCAAGGGAGCGGTGAAAACCACTCACTTTATAGAGTAATTGAGAGGAATATCTGAATAAAAAATAGGTAGTGTCATGCCTGTTAAAAAACTGGTGCTGCTACTGCTGTTCTCTTTCCTACTCCTACAAGGCAAAGCTACAGAACCAAGCATAAGACTGGTTGAAAGCAACGCGTTTATCAAAAACAATGAATTGAAAGTGGAGATGCTTTTCAGTAACAGTGGAATGGAACAAAAACAGGTAACAATCAATGTCAATTATATCGGGCAACTTGACACAGTAGTTGAAACAGTACCAGGAAACAGTACAAAGCTCCTCTCTTACAGAATATCCAACGTAAGGCCGGGGGAGGTAAGGTTTGCAGTATTAGCAGACAATAACTCATTCATCAAAGTAATCGTTCCAGAGGATTTGGAAACGAGAGATGTTTTGTTGGTTAGGGCAATAACTGCCGGGGAATGGAAAAAAAGCCTGCCTGAGGAGGGAGTCCTAAGTAAGCTTAGCGTGGCCTTCAATCATCTGCTCACAAGCCCCGATGCGATGGCTGTTGTGACAGTGTTGCTTATTGCAGTAGCAACCCTTCTCACTGTTAAAATCGCGTTTAGGAAAAAAACTGATGTTGAAAAGAAAATAAAAAGCAGTGAGCAGTTGCTGAAAGAGGTAAAGGAAATAGAAGAAAAAAGGAAAAGGGTACAAAAGAAACTCAAGTGAGAAAAAGGATTGCCTACACTTTTATTGGCTTCCCTGCTTTTGCCATCTGCAAGAAATAACTGCTTAGGAATATGCCGACTATTTCAACGACAGCCAAAGCAATTCCAGCGTAAATGCTTACCAAATTGCTTCCTACAACCGGGATAACAAAGGCAATAGCTGCAAGGGCTGTTCTGATTACTGTTTCCTTCCTCTTCTGAGTTGTTGATTTTACCCTCTCCTCAAACAACAGCCTGCTCTTATCAAAGGCGAGCAATGCAACTATAATACACAAAATCAACAGCAGAATCAAGAGCAACGGGCTCTCCAAGGCGGTTGAGCCAAACACGAGAGTAGCGGCACTTGAAAGATAGTCAAGAACACTGGTTAATAGCACAAGCCCCCTAAAAGTGATTTCTGACTCAAAAGACCCTTTTGTTGCAAGCACGTGATATGTTCCCTCGCTTTTAACCCTATACTCCAAAACACCGCTCTCCCCCGTTGAAAGGATGTTCTCTTCACCATCAGAGACGACCACTTTAACATCTGAAATTTTTTCACTACTCACAACATCCTCAACCCAAATTCTCTGCACCTCGCCAACCATCAGCTGCTCTTTTTCTACCTTTAGAACCCATTCAGGAGCCTCTTCTTCCTCTTCGCGCTCAATGCAGGGCGGTTCATCGATTAGGCTGTCTCCATCATCATCAAGACCATTGTTGCATATTTCCTCAGGCATATCTCCGCATTCTAGGGGTGGATCTAAAACAGTACAATCGATTATGGACACATTTGCATCAGGGCAATCTGGCGCCGCGAAGAGATAGAAGTCTCTCCAGCCCAAACCAGCCGCCTTGTACCTGAGCTCGCCTGGATCTGGTGATATGGGATAAATCCTGGTCAGGATGCCTGTGTAACCTGTGTAAGGGCCCAACTCAAGGGCATAAACTCCTGGCGACTCTTGCTCCATGGCGAGCCTGAAAGAACTGCTGCTTCCCTCCAATTTGTAGAACAGGTCAACCCTTTCCGGAGAATAGCCATCCTTTATATAGACCTTTGCCCTTAGCCTGTACGAGAGCTCATCGGAAGCCAGAACAGCCTCAAGCTCTGTTTTGCTTATAACAGTTGCCGCCGGAATGCTTACATACTCGTACTCGAAGCTGCGCAGGGTTTGCATGTTGAACATTGTCCCGTCAAAGTCCATGAAGTTGTAGTATGCAATGGCCCCATCCGGAATGATGCCATTCAAGCGGTCTCCAACCATTACATCGGTTAGATTGTAGGTGGTGTCAAGCCCATCAACTATAATGTGTATTGTAACAAGCTGGATACTGTCATCGTCATCATCAACAAACGCAGCCCAAACATCCCCGTACTGGTTGCGAAGCATTTCGATGTTGGAATAGCCAGCTCCTGCGAGATACAGCGCACCAGTGGAATCATATGCCGCACCAATTGAATCTTTTATGGGCACTGGCTTTGCCTCTAGCTGCAGCTCCTCCTCCACACACATTGTGAGCTGCACCCATGTAGGCCTTGCGGATGAGCCCCTCAATATGGTGCCGCCAATCGGGTTGTAAGTGGGGTAAAAGCCAAACCTGAAGTAGTATTCTTCATCAAGCGGACCGTAGGTCGCTTTCCAGAGCGCAACATTCTCGGTATCCTGCTCCATCTGGAACGATTTATATGACCAGCTTTCCCCGAACTTATGCTGTAGCGGCCTAAAGGAAACGGCCGTAACAAACGGGACATACTCTGCTTTTACAACAGCTTCTAAATCAAATTCATATGCCGTGGCATCTTCATTAAGCCTTGGAACCGCCCTCACGCTCATAAATGCCCCTATATACTCTGGGCAGTCAATACAGGGAATGATATCGCCCTCTATTACAATGAAAACGCCAAGGTTTTCCATGCTTCCGTCCCTGTCCATAAAGTTGTAATACAAGCCCTGTGTATCTTCCCCTACATCGAGAAGCTCCTGCCCAGTTACAACGTCCTCATAGTTGTACCGCTCCACCACCTCTGCTTCCCTCACCACAAACAATTCAACAAAGCCAATGCTTTCATCGTCGTCTCTCAAAGATTCAACGTAAACAACATTGTCAGGGTTCTTCCTCAGGGTCAAAAGGGAGAGCTGTGCCGAAGCTGTGCCAAACAGAAGCACCAAAAGGAATGAAAGCACAACAATTCTCTTGATAGCGGTTCCCATAATCTCACTCCTCGGTAACTACCTCGAAAAATAAACCTGTAAGGTTGTTTAATCTTTTAAAGTGCATAAGCTTTAGGGAGTAGGGGTCAAGCCACCACCTAACGCTCATCTCGTCCGCCAGGGCGTATTCAATTGGAGCAGGAAATCCGCCCATTTCCTCGGTTGCGTACTTGTCAACAGCTGTTGTCTGGTAGTCAGCCAAAAAGTCAGCAGCGGAAGCTGTAACTGTGTAATCGGTTACCTGGGTAAACGGGAACATTTCAAAGATGTCTATATTGTAGGAGGGCTCATCGTCAACCGTTATTTCTTGCACTGAAAGCGGCGCCTGGTTTGCCGTGAAAGAAAATTCTTTCTGCTCGGGGTTCACAATGCCAGCGATAACCGTCTCGTATGCTACAAAGGGGTTGTAGCTGTAGATTATATCAGGACCAAGTGCCCTCAACCTGAATGGGTGAGTATTGTTTTCCTCGTCTGTTTCAGCAACCGTCCCCTCTGCATCAACCACAATGCAAAAATTCTGCCAGTCAACCCAGTTGATTTGTTCGCCAAAGAAGTTTTCGTGGCTCGCCCCAGCTGCCAAAGCCGGGAAATCCAAAGATTTCACCAAGTTGCCAGCAGCACAGGTGCCATCATACAAATTAACCTTGAAGCTGGCTGTAATATCATCAGCGGATGCGTTTTTAACGCTGATATTGTAGTAAGCGGTGTCTACAAACCCAAGATCTTGGTTACCATCGTAAAGGATAGAAAAGCCGTTTACCTTGAGCCACTCTAAAATCAGGTCGGCACTAACGCAGTCAACTTCATCTACCTCGCCATCGCAATCATCGTCCAGCCCATTACTACAGATTTCCTCTCCTGAATAGACTGCTCCCTGGCATGCACTCCATGTCCCATTAACATCACAAGTCTGTGTGCCAAACTCGCAAATTCCTGCATTTGTGTCAGGACCACACTGCACCATCTCGCCAGGGGTACATTCCCCTGCTGGCTCCTCTCCCGCTGCTTCTATCGAAAACTGGAATGTGTTGTTTTCTTCGTTTGATTCATCTATTGAGTGGGTATCAACAGCAGCTTGGAAATACCTTGTTTCTCCTATAGCCCAGTCAACAGCTATCTCAAAATGAAGCGTATCACTAGCGCCCGCGGCTAGAGTAGAGGTGTATTCGACCTCACTTGGGGAAATAGTACTAAAAAGAGCGCTCTCATCAGATAAAGAATCGCCTGTTGTAGTTTCATCTGCTGCAGTTTCAGCTACTATTTCAACGTCATGGATACTGCTGTAGAAGGACGTGGTAACATCTTCCGTACCAATGTTTGTTATTCCAACAGTGATGTTTGCATTGGTGTCCTGCAATACACTGGCTGTTTCGTCCTCGTTAAGCTCAGTATCGTTCACAATAATAGTGTAAATGGTTAAATCAGGCAGCTCCGTAGTAGGACACTCTGTTGGGCACTCCGGCTGTAATGTACCCTCGCCACATACTCCGCTTACCTCTCCATCACAACAGCTTTTGCATGAATCACAAAATTCTAAACCAGCGTAGCCTGATGTCCCAATCTCACAGCAGCTCTCCATGTCAGTGCATTCTCCTGCGGCATAGCAAGCGCACTGGGTGTAGTTTAAAGCAGCCACATTCCCCAAAATAAGGAAAAACGGCAAAAGCGGAAGAACACTCCGTAAAATGTTTTTTTGCAGCACGAACATGTTCACCATTATTTTATTCTTCAACAGCCACCTATTAAATAAAACATTCCCCTATATTTAAAGTTAATTGTTTGCACTTAATTAATGGTGTAGGGATTTTTATGGCTGTTGAGAGGGCTTTTGTAGGGCAAAAGGAAATTATTCTGGTGGGAACGGCACACATTAGCAGGAAATCAACAGAGCTGGTGAAAAGAACAATTGCCCTGGAAAGGCCGGATTCTGTTGGAATAGAGCTTGACAGGCAACGTTTCGCACAGCTGACATCGCAGAAAAAATGGCTTGACACGGATTTGACTAAGGTGGTGAAGGAAGGCAAAACATACCTCTTTCTGCTGAACATTCTGCTCTCAAACATGCAGAGAAAGCTTGGGAAGGAGCTGGGAGTAAAGCCTGGCATGGAAATGATGGAAGCGATAAAGGCGAGTAAAGCAGCTGGCATACCAGTTGAATTGATTGATAGGGATGTTAGAATAACGCTCAAGAGGGCATTCAATGAAATGAGTTTGATAGAAAAGGCCAAGCTGCTGTTTGAAGTAGTGTTGGGAATTTTCCAAAAGCCAGAGCCATTGACGGAAGCAGCGATTGAAAAGCTGAAGGAAAAGGATACGCTCAATGCACTGCTCGCAGAATTGAGCAAGAAAATGCCTTCAGTGAAAAAAGTGCTTGTTGATGAAAGGGACATGTTCATTGCCAATAGAATTATGGATATGAAGGGAAAGAAGGTGCTGGCGGTTGTGGGTATGGGACATCTTGAAGGCGTAAAAAAGTGTTTGGGCAAGAAAGTTGATGTAGCGGAATTGCTTTCTGTTCCGGAAAAGAAGAGCA